>NZ_JBFUBD010000030.1:0-25152 GCF_056405935.1 Polaromonas sp. P1_E3 | reverse complement strand
TTATTGAATGTCGCCGTCGACATAGTACCAACGGCCTTCCTCGCGCACGAAGCGGCTGCGTTCATGCAGGCGAACGGCCGGGCTGCCGGGGTTTTTCTGGCGGGCGACAAATTCGACTTCGGCGTGGGTGCCATCAATCTGCCGATGGCTGCGCACTTCGAGGCCCAGCCATTTCACGCCGGGGTCAAACTCGATGGACGCGGGCCGATGGCTGCTGTGCCAGGTGGCGAGCAGGTAGTCTGCGCGTTCGATCACAAAGGCGGTGTAGCGCGAGCGCATGAGGCACTCAGCATCGGGCGCAGGCTTGGCCTCGAAGTGGTCRAGGTAAGGGCTGCAGCAGTTGGCAAACAGCAGTGGCTTCTTCGCCGGGCCAGTGCGGCCGCAAGGACAGGGCTGGGACGGCTGCGGGCCCGGCATCACCCGCGCATCAGCCACAGGCGTTGTTGTTGGCGCGGGCCTTGCGCTCTTCCAGCGTTTCGGTGGGTGCGCCCTGCTTGACCCATTCGGCATAACCGCCGTCGATGTGCGCGACGTTGCGCATGCCCATGTCCTGCAGGGTTTTGGTGGCCAACGCGCTGCGCCAGCCGGCCCCGCAAAAGAGGATGAACTCCTTGCCTTCGTCGGCAAACAGGGGCTTGTGGTACGGGGACTCCGGGTCTACCCAGAACTCGAGCATGCCGCGCGGTGCGTGAAAGCTGCCCACCACGGTGCCGGCTGTCAGCTCACGCACATCGCGGATATCAACGATCTGCACCTTGGGGTCGCTGAGTTTTGACCTGGCCTCTGCCACGGAATAAGTTTTGACCTGCGCCATGGCCTCGTCGACCAGTGCGCGGAATCCTTTGGTGATGGGCATGCTCTGTCTCCTGCTGTGGATAGCGAACCAATGGCGATGAGGTCCGCATCGGCAAGTTTACGGTCTGTCCAAATCAAGCCGGGGCCGCGGAACCGGCTTTGCCGGGCCGCAGGCGCAGCGGCCCCCTCGGGGGGCAGGGAACGACACGAAGTGCGCGACCGTGGGGGCTAAAGTGTTCGATTAATGATAATTTTCTGGACGTCCGAGGTGCCTTCATAAATCTGGCACACACGCACGTCGCGGTAAATGCGCTCCACCGGGAAGTCACTCACATACCCATAACCGCCCAAAGTCTGGATGGCGGCGCTGCAGACTTCTTCGGCCATTTCGCTGGCAAAAAGCTTGGCCATGGCGGCTTCCTTCAAACATGGCAGGCCGGCGTCGCGCAGGCTGGCCGCATGCCAGATCAGCTGGCGGGCGGCCTCGATTTTGGTGGCGCAATCAGCCAGGCGAAAGCCTACGGCCTGGTGGTTGAAGATGGCAGTGCCAAAGCTCTGGCGCTCTTTGGCGTAGCTGAGGGCAAACTCAAACGCACTGCGCGCCATGCCCACGCTTTGCGCGGCGATGCCGATGCGCCCACCTTCGAGCGCGCCCAGGGCAATCTTGTAGCCCTCGCCTTCGCTGCCGATCAGGTTGTCGGCCGGGATGCGGCAGTTGTCAAAATTGATTTGCGCGGTGTCGCTGGAATGCTGTCCCAGCTTGTCTTCAAGCCGCGCCACCCCATAGCCCGGCGCGCTGGTGGGCACGATGAAGGCACTCATGCCTTTTTTGCCGGCGCCCTTGTCGGTCACCGCAATCACGATGGCTGCGTGTCCATTTTTTCCGCTGGTGATGAACTGCTTCACACCATTGATGACATAGCCGTCGCCGTCTTTCACTGCCGTGGTGCGCAGTGATGACGCGTCGCTGCCCACGTGCGGCTCGGTCAGGCAGAAGACGCCGAGCATTTCACCCTGGGCCAGCGGTGTCAGCCACTGCTTTTTCTGCTGCGCATTGCCGTAACGCATCAGAATGGCATTGACCGGGCAGTTGGTGACGCTGATGGCGGTGCTGGTGCCACCGTCGCCGGCAGCGATTTCCTCGAGCACCAGCGCAAGCGTGAGGTAGTCGAGGTTGGCGCCGCCGAATTCTTCGGGCACGCAGATGCCGTAAGCGCCGAGTGCGGCCAGGCCTTTGTGCGCTTCGACGGGGAAGTGGTGTTCCTTGTCCCAGCGCGCGGCGTGGGGCCAGAGCTCGGCCTGCGCAAACTCGCGCACCGCATCGCGGATCATGGTTTGGTCTTGGGTCAGGATCATCGGAATCTTTCAGTGGAGTGCAAGGCTCACCAGGTGCTGAAGCGGCGGCCGTCGTAGTCAAGAAAAGCGCCCTTGTGTCCGGGCTTGAGCCCGGCCAGCGTCTTGCGCATGGCCGAGACGCTTTGTTCAACGGTCAGCTTGCCGCCGGGGCCGCCCATGTCGGTCTGCACCCAGCCGGGCGACAGCGCGACCATGATGGCCTTGGGGTAGTCATGCTGGGCAGACGCCACGGCCATGTTGAGCGCGRCCTTGCTGACGCGGTAGGTCCAGTTGCTGCTGGACGTTACCTCGCCAATGCAACCCATGCCGCTGGTGATGAAGGCGAAGCGGCCCTTGCCGCCGCCTCCGAGCCGTGAGGCCTCGACCATGGGCGCGACCTGCGGGATGGCCTGCATGGCGCCCAGCACATTGGTGTGCATGGTGTGGTCAAAGACTTCGCGCGTCGGAGGGCTCAATGCATCGCCCTGCGGAAACACGCCGGCCACGTAGAGCGCAATGTCGATCGCTTCGCCGTCCAGCAGCCAGGCCAGGCCGCTGATGCTGGCGGGCTCGGCCACGTCCAGCCGCAAGGCCTTGGCGCCTAGGCCCTTGAGGCGTTGCAGGCCTTCGTCGTCACGGGCAGTGGCGATGACCTGCGCGCCCTCGGCCAGGTACTGGCGGGCGAGTTCGAGGCCTATGCCGCGTGATGCGCCGATGATGAGAACTTTCACGATTCAGCCTGCAAACTCGAAGTACTTCGACCATGACGGATCGAATTCGCTGCGCAGATCGGCGTCCGCAAGAGAGGCCGCACGCACGCTGGCGTTGATCATTTCAAGCGCTGCGGGCAAGTCGCCAACGTAGTAATGGGCCATGCGCTCGCCGTTGCGCAACATGGTGTGCGACAGGATGCCTGCATGCTGGAGCTCAAGCCGGGTGGCGATCTGGTCCTGGAGGTCACGGGCGGTGTCGAGCGTTGCCTGGTCGTGCGCGGGCAGCCGGAGCTCGACCGCATGGCCAAGGTCCGGCCTGGCTGCCACGGCATTGGCGCTGTCGTTGACAGACACGATCGCGTGGTTGCCTTCGYCGTCGCTTTCAAAGGCAAGCGTCAGCGTGGACCACCGGTCTTCGCCAACCGGGAAAAGCCCCGTATGCCCCAGGTCGCCGGTCCAGAAGCTGTCCATCACGGCGCCGAACTGATGCAGCGGCGTAGCGTGAATGACCTCGCCGGAAAACTCGTCAACGAAGTCCACCACCCCGACCTTGATCGCGAAGTCGTACTCGCCCAGCACATGGTCAAGCATGATGAAGGCCATGTTGCGCGCGTGGTCCTGCATGTCACTGGGCAGCTCGCGGTCGAACTTGACCTCGATACCCACCTGCCCCTCGTCGGCGAAATGGCCGATCAGCAGCTCGGAGGTGGCGAGCTCGAAATCGTCCATGCGGATCGGAAAATCGGGTTCTTCGGTGCGGCTGCGAAAAGCGCGGAGGGTGTAGTGCTTCAGGGGAGGCGCCTGCTTCACAAAATCCATGAGCAGCGGAAAACGGTCTTTGGAGCCGTGGGCCGTGGCGATCATGTCGATATGCTGATCACCGTCGTTGGCCGACATTTCAAGCGCCAGGCCTTCGAGGTGCGCCTCAAGAACTTCGTTGATTTTTTCGACCTGCTCGCGCACCGGCTGCCTGACGAGGACTGCCTCGCCTTGCTGGAAGGCCAGCCAGAAGGCGTTGATGCGCTGGGCGAGCTCAGCGGGCGACAGTTCTTGCGGCGCTTCTTGCGTCATACCAGCTCGATCGCCATGGCCGTGCCTTCACCGCCGCCGATGCACAGGGTGGCAACGCCTTTCTTCAGGCCGCGGGCCTTGAGCGCGTGGATCAGCGTGACCAGGATGCGGGCGCCGCTGGCGCCGATGGGGTGGCCGAGTGCGCAGGCGCCGCCGTTGACGTTGACGATGTCGTGGCTGATGCCGAGCTCCTTCATCGCGGCCATGGGCACCACGGCAAAAGCCTCATTCACTTCCCACAGGTCCACATCTTTTACGCTCCAGCCGATTTTCTTGAGCAGCTTGTTGACCGCGCCCACCGGTGCGGTGGTGAACCATTCAGGGTCTTGCGCAAAGGTGGCGTGGCCAAGGATGCGGGCCACAGGCTTGGCGCCCAGCTCTTTGGCGGTCGACTCGCGCGCCAGCACCAGGGCGGCGGCGCCGTCGTTGATGGACGAGCTGGAGGCTGCGGTGATGGTGCCGTCTTTCTTAAAGGCGGGCTTGAGCGTGGGGATCTTGTCGAGCTTGACCTTGCCCGGGCCTTCGTCGATGGAGATGACCGTGTCGCCGCTGCGGCCCTTGACGGTGACAGGCGTGATCTCGGCCTTAAAGGCGCCGGACTCGGTGGCGGCCTTGGCGCGGTTGACGCTGGCGGTGGCGAAGGCGTCTTGTGCTTCGCGGGTGAACTTGTATTTGTCGGCGCACTGCTCGCCGAAGGTGCCCATGGCGCGGCCGGGCTCGTAGGCGTCTTCCAGGCCGTCAAGCATCATGTGGTCATAGATGCGGTCGTGGCCGATGCGCACGCCGCTGCGGCCCTTGAGCAGAAGGTGGGGCGCGTTGGTCATGCTTTCCATGCCGCCGGAGACCATCACGTCGCGGCTGCCGGCCACAAGCTGGTCATGCGCGAGCATGGTGGCTTCCATGCCGGAGCCGCACATCTTGGAGAGCGTGACGGCGCCCACGCTGGCGGGCAGGCCGCCCTTGAAGCCGGCCTGGCGTGCCGGCGCCTGGCCCTGGCCGGCCATGAGGCAATTGCCGAACAGTACTTCGTCGACTTTTTCAGGCGCAATGCCCGAACGCTCGATGGCGGCCTTGATGGCATAACCGCCCAGGTCGTGGGCCGAGAGGCTGGTGAAGTCGCCCTGGAAGCCGCCCATGGGGGTGCGGGCTGCGCCGAGGATGACGATGGAATCAGGCATGAGGTTCTCCTTGAAAAAAAACGATGAAAAGTGAAGGGGTGCGGCGGCGTTATGGACTGCTTTACGGCTGCGCCGCAACGCGCGTGAAAGTGCCCAGGCCTTGCTGGTTGTAGTGCTCGAGGGTGATCTGGTTGCCGCTGAACGTAACCCTGGAAAGCGAATCCGGCGGGGCGCTGTCATTGAGCGGCACAAACGTAAAGGTATCGCCGTCCCAGTGCTGCAGGGGAAAGACCAGCTGGGGTGCGGCGCCTATGCGCAGCTCAAGTGCGCCCTGCGCCGTGCGCACGACTTGCAGCGGGCCGTGGTAGCTGTTGCGCCAGGTGCCGGTATAAGCCTCAAGCGGCTGCGGCGGCGCGGGCTGCGCGGGACGCGGCTTGCCGGCGAGTTCGCCCTGCGGCTTGAAGACAGCGGCAAAGGCGGGGGCGTACACGTCGAACCAGTCTTGCCGCGCGGCGCCGTATTGCACCAGATCGTTGAATTGCGCGACCAGCGCTTCGGCAATGCCGGTGGGCCAGGCGTTGGTGAGCACCACGATGCCCACGTTGGCCGACGGCATGACGGCGAAGTTGGTGGACGCGCCCCAGGAAAATGCGCCGTTGTGGCTCAGCAGGATGCGGCCCGCTTCGGTGGTGTCGACTGAAAATCCATAGCCGTAGTGAATGGGGCGCTGGCCCGGCGCAGAGGCCTCGCGTGCGATGGCCTTGGGTGTGAGGGCGGGCATCAGTGCGGCTGCGGGCACCAGCTGCCCACCGGGGCCGGCGCCTCCGGACAGCACAAAGGACATCCATCTGGCGACATCCCTGGCCGATGAACTGACGCCGCCGGAGGGCTGCTGGCGGTCGGTATTGAAACCCGTGGACCAGTTCTGCCGGCCGAGGATGTAGCCACGCTCGGGGCCGATGACAAACACACCGTTTTCCTTGACATGCCCCACCGCGCGGTTCGGCCTGGCCAGGAAATCCGCAAACCGTGAGCTGGTGGAGGCCATGCCCAGCGGCTTGTAGAGCACCTGCTCCGAGAGGCTGGCCCAGTCGGTGCCGGCCGCAGCGGCCACCGCCATTGCGGCGCCCGTCATGCCGTAGTTGGTATAGGCGTAGGACGAACGAAACGGTGTCAACGGCAGCTGGCTGAAGCTGCGCAGGATGTCTTGCTGCGGATAGCCGAGCTCTTCCAGCGTGTCGCCGGCGTGGTCGGGCAGACCGGAGCGGTGCGCGTACAGGTCGCCGATGGTGATGTTTTCGCTGGCGTAGGCATTGCCCAGGGTAAAGCCGGGCAGGTGCTTGCGCATGGGTGTTTCCCAGGTGACCTTGCCGGCGCCGACCTGCTGCGCGACCACGGTGGCGCCTATCGGCTTGGACATGGACGCGAGCTGGAAAACAGTGTCGGCATCGACGGGCTGCGGGGATCCGGCCGCGCGCACACCAAAGCCTTTGGCATAAACGAGGCGGTTGCCCTGCACCACAGCCACGGCCATGCCCGGAATGCCGGTGCGCTGCATCAACTGCGCGGCCAGGCCGTCGATCCGGCCGATGGCGCGCTCAATCTGCTCGGGCGCGGGCGGGCTTTGGGCAAAGGCAGACGGGGCGCCGGCCACGGCGGCCGCGAGCCATGCCAGAGGCAACAGGCCTGGGGAGAAGAGTCGGGACATCATCAGCGTCTCCTTCACGTCACAAGGTCTGAAAGGCGTCCATCGTCATCCCGGCCTGCCTCAGGGCGTCAGGCCGCTGAGGCCCGTGAGCACGGGCTCGGGCGGCAGTTGCGTGAGCACCTCGTCGTCGGGTGCGCCGGGGCTGTGCAGCTTGATGAAGCGCTTTTCGCGTTCGTAGGGAAACACGTCGTGCACATGGCCGGCCTGGATGCGTGCCTGGTGGCTTTGCCAGAAATGGGCATCGAGCAGGTCGCCGTGGTGCTTCATGAAGACTTCGCGCACCGCGTCATTGCCGAGCAGGAAGGGGCCAAAGGTTTCAGGGAACACGTCTTTGGGGCCGACGGAATACCAGACCTCGCCGCTCATTTCTTCTTCTTCGTTGCGCGGCGCAGGCACCTTGCGGAAGTTGCAGTCGGTGATGTATTCGATCTCGTCGTAGTCGTAGAACACGACCTTGCCGTGGCGCGTGATGCCGAAGTTCTTCCAGAGCATGTCGCCGGGAAAGATGTTTGCGGCGACCAGGTCCTTGATGGCGTTGCCGTACTCGACCACGGCGCGCTCGATCTGGTCTTTGGCGGCGGGTTCCTGCACGCCGGCGTCAAACGCTTCCTGCAAGTAGATGTTGAGCGGGATCATGCGGCGCTCGATGTAGACGTGCTTGATGATGACTTCGGTCGCGCCGTCGCCGTCGCGGTCGCTGATCTCGAGCTGGCTGGGCGCGAATTTCTCGATCTCGGCGATCAGCTCATCGTCGAAGCGTTCACGCGGGAAGGCCACTTCGCTGTATTCCTGCGTGTCGGCCATGCGGCCCACGCGGTCATGCTGCTTGACCAGCAGGTACTTGCCCTTGATCTGTTCGCGCGTCGTGTCTTTTTGCGGCGGGTAGTAGTCCTTGATGACCTTGAACACGTAAGGAAACGAGGGCAGGTCGAACACCAGCATGACCATGCCCTTGATGCCGGGCGCAATACGGAACTTGTCGGTGGAATGCCGCAGGTGGTACAAAAAGTCGCGGTAAAAAAGCGTCTTGCCCTGCTTGGCCAGGCCCAGCGCGTTGTAGATTTCAGCCCGCGGCATGTGCGGCATCATGCTGCGCAAAAACTGCACATAGGCCGAGGGGATGCCCATGTCGACCATGAAGTAGGCGCGCGCAAAGCTGAACAGGATGAGAAGGTCGTCTTCACCAAACAGCGCGGCGTCAATGACCAGCTTGCCTGCCTTGTTGTGCAGAACGGGCAGCGCGAACGGCACTTCATTGAAGCCGTTGATGATCTTGCCGACGACGTAGGCGCCCTTGTTGCGGAAAAACAGGCTGGTCAGCACCTGGATCTGGAAATTGGCGCGCAGCTTGACGTCGGTGAGCCGCCCGCTGATGGCTTCGAGCACATAACCCGCGTCGCGCTCCAGGTCGTCGAACGGCAGGCGCAGGTCGAAGTCGCGCACCAGCTGCAGCAACACCTCGCGCATGTTGCCGCGGGTGGGGTAGTAGGCGCGGTAGGTCGGCTGCGACACCAGCTCGTCGTTCTCGATGTATTCGGTGCTGACGGCCGGCCGCACAAAGATGAAGTCGTTCTGGAAGTAGCTGCGGTGCAGGATCTTGGTGGTGACCGAGTTGAAAAACGTTTCGGCCAGCTCGGGCTGGTGGTGGTTGACGAGCAGGCCGATGTAATGCAGCTTGACCTGCTGCCAGACGTCCATGGGCTGGTCGCCGGCCTTGAACTCCCGCTCCAGGCGCATGGACGCCTCGCGCACACGCAGGTCGTAAAACTCGATGCGCTCGCGCTGGGCGCGCTGCTGGCCATGCCAGTCTGCGGTTTCAAAGCGGTGCTTGGCGCGCGCGGACTCGGTGCGAAAGAGCTGGTAGTGGCGGTTGAAGCCATCCATCATCGCCTTGGCGATGTCGTAGGCAATGCTCGAGTCCAGGCGTTGGGGAAACATGGCGTTGCCCGGTCAGACCAGCTGCTGCTGCAAACCGCCGCCGGCGCGGGTGCTCCAGATGTCCCACACGCGGTCGACGGCCTTGCTGTAAAGCCTGTCGAGTGCCTCGGGGCCCGCAACGCTCATCTGCAAATCCTGCAGCAGGCCGTCATGCACGCCGAAGGCCCAGCCGTGCACGGTGACCTCCTGGCCGCGGGCCCAGGCATCGACCATGACGGTGCTGACCGAGACGTTGACCACCTGCTCGATCACGTTGATGTCGCACAGCGCCTTGGCGCGCACGTCTTCGGGCAGGCTATCGAGCAGCTGGCGGTGGCGATGGCGCACGTCCTGGATGTGGCGCAGCCAGTTGTCGGCAAGACCAATGCGCGCACCTTCCAGCGCTGCCTGCACGCCCGAGCAGCCGTAGTGGCCGACCACCATGATGTCCTTGACCTTGAGCCGCTCCACCGCGAACTGGATGGCCGAGAGCGCATTGAGGTCGGAGTGCACGACGATGTTGGCAACGTTGCGGTGCACGAACACCTCACCGGGCTCCAGCCCGGTGATCTGGTTGGCGGGCACGCGGCTGTCGGAGCAGCCTATCCACATGTACCTGGGTGTCTGCTGCTTGACAAGGCTGGTGAAGAAGCCGGGGCGCTCGGCTTCCATCTGCGCGGCCCAGGCGCGGTTGTGGGCGAAGAGGTCTTGGAGCGATGTGGTCATAGGCGTATTTTCGCCTGCCTGCGGGGATGCCGTCCGGCAAGCGGCTGAAAGTCATGTTTCATCGATCGCCTTCGCCTTCAACAGTGCTTTTTCGGCCAGGCATTGATCGGTAAATGCGGCCGTTGCCCTGGCGCTTTCCTCGGGGCTCGATGGGGTGGGATTCGGCCCGGATTTCACGACGGACGCGTCAATCAGCAAAGGGCCTTCTCCGGAAAAATCGCAGACAAAACGGTACCCTCCGTCCGGGAGCGAGCCTTTCAGCATCTTTCGGGTCTGGTACAGCTTGCCGCTCTGATAGCACCACCGCTCGACCTCACCGTCACCCTGGACAAAGCCGCTCAGGCAGCGGTCCCCTTCGCGTTCATAGAATGCCGCCTTGTTGCCCCCCGCGAGAAGCGGGCGCAGGTTTTTGAAGTCGGGCGAGGGGCCGTGCGAATACATCAACTGCTGGGCGGGAAAAGGATTTGCGGCGCCGTGGCTGTATTCAAACAGCGTGAGGTTTCCCATGCTGGCCCACTTGAACTGCTCACAACCTGTGTGAAGCGTCTGGCCCTTGGCGGTAAAACCCATGGGTTCGTCAAGGTCGATGCTGATGGTTGTGCCGTCCCGCAAGGTGAGGCCGACAGCGTACGCCGCGAAACGGCCTTTCAGGGCGAGCACGGCTTCTTCGGAAACCTCCCCCACTCTTGAGGCATCCAGAAAAACGTTCACGGCCTTTCCGCGCAGCGATTCGGGGACGCCGCATTCGAACGTAGCGTCGGCCTGCGGCACTGCGGCGTAGGGCAGGGGCTCATCCTTTTCGCAGGCACCTAGAAGCGCGCCAAGCACGAGCACGGGAAGCCACTTCGCCGTCCGGCGCAGCGCAGGTATCAACAAATCCATCGGGAAGATCATTTTCAAATCAGCGTCACATGGTCTCGGCGAACAATTCGCGCCCGATCAGCATGCGGCGGATCTCGCTGGTGCCGGCACCGATTTCATAGAGCTTGGCGTCGCGCCAGAGGCGGCCCAGCGGGTATTCGTTGATGTAGCCGTTGCCGCCGTAAATCTGCACGCCCTCGCCGGCCATCCAGGTGGCTTTTTCGGCACACCAGAGGATGACGGAGGCGCAGTCCTTGCGCACCTGCCGCACGTGGTCGGTGCCCAGCATGTCGAGGTTTTTGGCGACCGTGTAGGCAAACGAGCGGCCGGCCTGCAGCACGGTGTACATGTCGGCGACCTTGCCCTGGATGAGCTGGAACTCGCCGATGCTCTGGCCGAATTGCTTGCGGTCGTGGATGTAGGGGACGACGTTGTCCATGACGGACTGCATGATGCCGAGCGGCCCGCCCGTGAGCACGGCGCGTTCGTAGTCAAGGCCGCTCATCAGCACCTTGGCGCCGCTGTTGAGGCCGCCGAGGATCTGGCTTGCCGGCACTTCGACGTTGTTGAAGACGAGCTCGCCGGTGTGGCTGCCGCGCATGCCGAGCTTGTCGAGTTTTTGCGCGACAGAAAAGCCCTTCATGCCTTTTTCAATCAGGAAGGCGGTGACGCCGCGCGCGCCGAGTTCGGGTTCGGTCTTGGCATAGACAACCAGGGTGTCGGCGTCGGGGCCATTGGTGATCCACATCTTGCTGCCGTTGAGCAGGTAGTAGCCCCCCTTGTCTTCGGCCTTGAGCTTCATGCTGATGACGTCGCTGCCGGCGCCGGGCTCGCTCATGGCGAGTGCGCCTACATGTTCGCCGGTGATGAGTTTGGGCAGGTATTTTTTGCGCTGCTCGTCGGTGCCGTTGCGCTTGATCTGGTTGACGCAGAGGTTGCTGTGCGCGCCGTACGACAGCCCCACCGAGGCGCTGGCACGGCTGATTTCTTCCATGGCGATCATGTGGGCCAGGTAGCCCATGTTGGCGCCGCCGTATTCCTCTCCGACAGTGATGCCAAGCACGCCGAGCGATCCCATTTTTTGCCACAGGTCCATCGGGAACTGGTCGCTGCGGTCGACTTCGGCGGCGCGCGGGGCGATTTCAGCCTGGGCGAATTCGCGCACCGCGTCGCGCAGGGCATCGATGTCTTCACCGAGCTGGAAGTTGAGTCCGGGCATGTTGGTCATGGTGGGCTTTCTGGAAGCGATTGATGAGAGATGAATGAGGGGCTAGTAGGTTTTGGGCACAGGCACCAGCGTTTGCTGCATCAGTGCGCAGGCGCTTTCCTTGCCATCAGGGCCGACGTGCGTGACTTCAGCGGCTGTGACGATGATGCGCTTGCCGGCCTTGACGACACGGCCCAGGGCCCGCAGCTCGCCGTCCCTGAAACCGGCCATGAAGTTGATCTTGTATTCGACCGTGGTGACTTCGGAGTCGTCCGCAGCCATGGTCAGCGCGGCATAGCCGCCAGCGATATCGGCCAGCGCGCCCATCGCGCCGCCGTGAAAGCTGCCCTGCTGCTGCGTCACGCGCTCCGAATAAGGCAAGGCCACCTCGCACAGGCCCGGCTCCACGCGCAGCAGGTGCGCGCCCAGGTGCTGCATCAGGCCCTGGCGCAAAAAGCTGGCTTCAATGCGGCGAAACAGTGCGGACGGTGCGGCGGTTGAATCCATGGAAGACCCTTAGAACGGATAAAAGGCGGCTCTTGTTTTAGTTGACGTTTACGTAAACGTCAATTATGGCCTATTTGCGGCCGGCCTGGCTTGCCCCGGCCGGGCCAGGGGGCAAACGGCGGGGCCCGCCCCCGGCCTCTTTGCCAAGGCTAGGGTTTGCCGGCCTTGGCCTTTTCGGTCTTGACGAGCAGGGCCTTGGCTTCTTTTTCGTGGGTGCGGATTTCGTCGAGGTTGGCCTGCAGGTCCAGCATCTGGGCTTCGAGCTTCTTGCGGTGCTCTGTCAGGATGGCCAGGAATTTCTTGAGCTGAGGMGCGGTGTCGCGCGGGCTGTCATAGGAGTCGATGATTTCCTTGGCCTCGACCAGCGACAGGCCCAGGCGCTTGGCGCGCAGGGTGAGCTTGAGGCGGGTGCGGTCGCGCGCGGTGTACACGCGGTTGCGTCCGCCGGCGCCTTCGCGCTGGGGCTGCAACAGTCCCATGTCTTCGTAAAAACGCATGGCGCGCGTCGTCAGGTCAAACTCTTTTGCCAGGTCGCTGATGGTGTAGGTGGTGGCCATGATGGATCTCTGGAAACTCGGGCGACAGCGCGAAAGAGGCGCGGTCCCTACAATGGTTGTGTATGACGTTTACGTAAACGTCAAATATACCGTGAATATGCCATGAACCTCCTTGAGCAGCAACTGCACTACCCTTTTGGCGACACCTTGCCCGAGTCAGGCATGACGATGGAGGTGGCGCCGGGTGTCAGGTGGATACGCATGGCCCTGCCCTTCGCGCTGAACCACATCAACTTGTGGCTGCTGCGCGATGAGATCGACGACCCGGACCGGGCGGGCGAGAAGATCCAGGGCTGGACCATCGTGGACTGCTGCATCAGCCGGGAAGAATCCAAAGCGCAGTGGGAAGCGATTTTTGCCACCCAGCTGGAGGGCCTGCCGGTGCTGCGCGTCGTCGTGACGCACATGCACCCCGACCACATTGGCCTGGCGCACTGGTTGTGTGAGCGCTGGACCACGCCCAGCCACGTGTGCATGTTGTGGATCAGCGCAACCGACTATCTTTCGGCCCGCATCGGCTCACAAAGCACCACCGGCTTCGGCGGGGAAAGCGCCGCGCGCTTTTTCGCCGCGCACGGACTGGTGGACCCGGAATCCGTCGAAAAAATCCGCGGCCGTGCCAGCTACTACCCCGGCATGGTGCCGGCGGTTCCGGCCAGCTATGTCCGCATCATGGACGGCATGGTGGTGCGTATCGGCGGGCGCGACTGGCGCTGCATCAGCGGCTACGGCCATGCGCCGGAGCACATAGCGCTGCACAGCGCAGAGTTGAACACCCTGATCAGCGGCGACATGGTGTTGCCGCGCATTTCAACGAATGTAAGCGTGTACGACATGGAGCCGGAATCGAACGCGCTCACGCTGTTCCTGGAATCCATCGACAAATTCCTGCCCCTGCCCGAGGACACGCTGGTGCTGCCTTCGCACGGCAAGCCGTTTCGCGGCCTTCACACACGCATAGGCCAGCTGCACGACCACCACAGAGACCGGCTGGCGGAAGTGATGGATGCCTGCACTGCCGCGCCGTGCAGCGCGGCAGACATCCTGCCCATCATGTTCCCGCGCAAGCTGGACCTGCATCAGACCACCTTCGCCATGGGCGAAGCGGTGGCGCACTTGCACGCGCTGTGGTTTGGTGGAAAGCTGACGCGGCGGCTGGACGCCGACGGGATTTACCGTTTCAGCAGCGTTAGTCCGTAAGCGGGGCTACGCTGGGCGCTATGTTTTTAGTAGCTGCTCGCGCTCGTCTGTATTGGCCTACAGCCCGATTAAGCACATAAGAATGCAATGGATGGCTGTGGGGCCCGCTCTTTACCAGCCGGGGCCGCGGAACCGGCTTTGCCGGGCCGCAGGCGCAGCGGCCCCCTCGGGGGGCAGGAAGCTACACGCAGTGAGCGACCGTGGGGGCCACATCCAGCGTGGGGGCTCAAGCCCTCCACTTCCGGTTAGCCGTCACCAAAGCGGTGAGGTAACCGTGCAGCCATTCAAAGTTGACAGGCTTTTTCAGCAGGTGGGCATGTTGCGGCAGGCCCCCGCGGGCCTCGATGGCGTCGGGCGCCAGGCCACTGATCACCACGATCTGCATGTCGGCCAGCTGCACGTTGCGCTTGAGTGTCTTGAGCATTTCAATGCCGTCCACACCGGGCATGGACAGGTCGGTGATCAGCAGGTCGGGCCGCATGCTGGCGATGTCCATCATGGCTTCCAGGGCAGACGGCATCCAGGTGCAATCAACCGGAAGGTCCCATTCTTCAAACTGGCAGCGGTACAACTCACGGGTGTCTTCGTCGTCTTCCACCATCAAAACCCGCAGGCGGCTTTTGGGGTCGGTGTCGACACGCGACAGCTGTGGGCTGTTTTTGGCCAGGTAGGCGTTGATGGACTGCAGCGCAATGCGGCGGTGCCCGCCCAGCGTCTTCCACGCCTCGATTTCCCCTTTTTCCACCAGGGACTGCACCGTGGCAACGGAGAGCCCCAGCAGCTTGGCCGCATAGCTGGTGCCGCAGTAATCCTCGCTGGAGAAATCCGCTGCCGTGATCGCGGCCTCGAAGGACTTGGGTTCACGCGCCATGGCAGGCCGAACGGGGGATGGAGTGTTTCATCTTGCGCATTTTAATCAATTCGACTCAATGGCTCCGTGAATAATGATAGTGAGCATCAACTAACGCCTGCGGGGCGTCAGGCCGACCCCGGCGCAGTGGGCAAGGTGAAGAAAAACGTGGCGCCTTTGCCGGGTGCCGCCTCGGCCCACAACCGGCCACCGTGCCGCTTGATCACACGGCTGACGGTCGCCAGCCCGATGCCGGTACCCGGGAACTCCGCAACCGCATGCAGGCGCTGAAACGGCGTGAAGAGCTTGTCGGCGTACGCCATGTCAAAGCCGGCGCCRTTGTCCCTGACAAAAAACTCCGGCAGCCCTGCGGCGTCCAGCCGGGATCCCACGGTGATTTCGCTGACGGGTTGCTGGGAACTGAACTTCCAGGCATTGCCGATCAGGTTCTCCATCACCACCCGGACCAGCCGGCTGTCGCCTTGGGCGTTCAGGCCTTTTTCAATATGGACCACAACCTTGCGTTCGGGATCGCGGACCTGCCATTCGTCCAGGATGATGCGGGCCAGGGCGGACAGGTCCACCGCCTTGTTGTTAAGCGTCGTGCGCGAGACCTGCGCCAGCGACAGCAAATCTTCAATCAGTTGCCCCATCTGCGCCACACCGGCCTGGATGCGCGCCAGGTAATGCACCACCTTCTCGTTGGCGTTGGCGCCCAGGTGTTTGCCCAGCAGGCGGCTGAAGCCGTCCACGGTGTTCAAGGGCGAGCGGAGGTCGTGCGACACGGAATAGGAAAACGCTTCGAGTTCCTGGTTAGACAGGCGCAAGGCGGCTTCAATGGCCTTGATCTCGGTGATGTCCGCGTCGATGCCCACCCAGAACGCCACTTCGCCGCGTTCGTCCAGCACGGGCGACGCGCGGTAGGACATGGTGTGCAGGCCGTCACGGGCCAGCACGCGGCGTATGCCCGAGTATTGCGACCGCGTCGCCCTGGCCACCTGCCAGCGGGCTTTCACGTCAGGCAGGTCGTCCGGATGGATGGCAGCAAACCACTGCGTGCCGGTCCAGTCCTCCATCTTGCCGCCCGCCAGCTCAAACCAGGCGCGGTTGAAGTAGGTGGCCGCGCCTTCGGGGTCGCTGGTCCACACCACCTGGGGGGCCTGCTCGGCCAGGGCTTTGAAGAGCGCCTGCTGGCGTTCCAGCGCCAGCGTGCGGTCCGCCACTTTCTGCTCCAGTCCTGTGTTGAGCTGGCTGACCTCCTCAATCAGGCGGGAGTTCTGGATGGCGATGGACGCGAGCTGGGCGAGCTCAAGCGCAACGTATTCGTCCTCCTGCGTGAACTCACCTTCATATTTATCCGACAGCTGGAGCAAGCCGATGTTCTTGCCGTCGCGACCCGTCAGCGGCACGGCCAGCCAGCCGCGCATGACCGGATGCTTGTCGGCATAGCTGCCGAAGCCGCGCCAGCGCGGATGCGCCTCGAGTTCGGCCTGCGTCATGCGCATGGAGCGGTTGGTCTGGCAGACCAGGGCGTAAATGCCGGTGCCGTCGGGCGGCTCGATCAGGCCCCGGTACTTTGCGTACTTCTCGGAAAGCGACAGGGCATTGATGGCCTGCCCCCAGTCGCTGTTCACGGTCAGGCTGACGATCGCCTGGTGCGCACCTATCACGCCGCGCGCCTGCTCGGCCACCTCGTGCATGGTGCTTTCGAGTGTCTGGTGCCAGGTGATGGCCTGGGCGGCATCCGCGGCGCGCTGCAAGGTGAACAGATGCTCCTGGACTTCATTTTCGACCTTGACCTGGGCCGAGATATCCAGGGCCAGTACAAACCGCGCCGGCCGGCCGGCGTACCGCACCGAGGTTGAAAAGGGCCGGGCCGTAAAAAACGAGCCATCCTTGCGGCGATGCTCCCACCGCTCCTTCACAACCAGCGGCGAGGCGGCCTGCTGGGCCCGCAGGTTTTTGGCCTCCGCCTCGGTGCGGATGTCGTAGATCGTCATCGACAGGAATTCTTCCATCGAATAGCCATAACTCTTGACGGCCGCCTGGTTCACCGTGAGGAAGCGGCAGGTTTCGGAGTCAAAAACCCACATCGGAATCGGCGCCATTTCGAACAGGGCCGCGTAGCGGTGTTCGCTTTCAACCAGGGCCTGATCTGCCAGCTTGCGCTTGGTGATGTCGCGCTGCACCGCGACCCAGTGGGTGTATTGGCCTTTGGCGTCGGCGATCGGGACAATATCGAGCTCCAGCCAGAACTCCTGGCCGCTCTTGGTGTAGTTGATGAGCTCGGCGCGCACCGGCTGCCATTTTTCGAGGGCGGCCTTGATGCGGTCGAGCTCGTCCCGTTGCGTTTTGGGGCCTTGCAGCAGGCGCGGCGTCTTGCCCAGTACCTCTTCGCGCGTATAACCGGTGCGGCGCTCAAAAGCGTCGTTGACAAAGATGATGCGAGGGCCGGAACTGTCGACGGGCCCGGCCTCGGTAATGAGCACGATGTCGTTGAGGCGCGATACGGCGGTTTCCAGAAGGCGCAGATGGGCCTGCGCTTCGTGCTGCTCGGTGATGTCCTGCAGCACACCGACAAGGCTCACGACCTTGCCGTCCTGCTGCAGTGCGCGGCCCTGGGTGCGCACCCAGATCCGCCGGCCCTTTGCCGTGATGAGCGGCAGCTCCAGGTCCCACGGGACGCCCTGTTGCATGGCGGCCTGGGCGACAGACCGGATGGTGCGCCGCGCTTCAGGTGCGTAAAAGTCGAGCGCCTCTTCAGCCCCGAGACCGTCCGCCGGATCAAGCTCGTGAATGCGGTAGATCTCGTCAGACCAATAGGGCGTCATGGTGTCGACAACGACCTCCCATCCGCCGACCTTGCCCAGCGCACCCGTACGGTTCAGCAGCTCGGTGCTGCGGGCGACCACCAGCTCGGCGCGCTTGCGGTCGGTAATTTCCTGGATCACGCCCGAGCGGCGCTGGCCCGATGGCGCCCCGTCGCCCGGCGGCGCTTCCTCGGTGCGGCCGAACAGGTGAACCCATCGGGTTTCCCCTGCAGATGTGACGACGCGAAACTCAATGTCCAGCGGCTGGTTGGTCCGCACGGCCAGGTCCCGTCTTTCCTTGAAGGCCTGGCGGTCACCGGGATGCACCAGCTGCATGAACCCGCCATGGGTCCGGTCGAAAGTCGCGCGGTCAACGCCCAGCACTTCATACACCTCGTCAGACCACCAGCTCTCGTTGGTGACGGTGTCGAGCTGCCAGTAGCCGATGCGGCCCAGGCGCTGCGCATCCCGCAGTTTCTGCTGGATGGCCTCGCTGTTGGCCAGTTCGGCCTCGAGGACGCTGCGATGCTGCTCAAGCGACTCCGCCATGCGGTTAAAACCGGCGGATATCCTGGCGAACTCCCCCAGGTCGTCCGGCTGGCCTGGCGGGATCCGGACATCCAGCTGGCCGTTCTGCAGCTGGCGGATGGCATCAAGAATGTTCCGGGTGGGCTCCATGATTGCGCGCCCGCCGATGACCCAGGCGATGCCGCCCCCGACAAAGGCCACCAGCGACAGCACCACAAGCTCCAGCCACAGCTGCTCGCGGCTGGCGCCGACGACGAGCCGGTGGTCCAGGCTGACCGATACAAAAAAAGCGGCGTTGGCGTCCGTGCTGCTGGGCATGTAGGCCCACAGACGGCGCTGGCCGGCGCCATCCGGGCCGTCGCTGGTTCCGGCACGCATTTGTTGCGCGGCCGCCTTCAGCACGGGGCTTTTTGCCACCTGCCCGATACGTATGGGAAGGTCGGGCTTGCCTGCCAGCAGCACGCCGCCGCGGTCATGTATGCCAAGGGCGGCGCCGGGCGGCAACTGGATGTCCATGGTGGACTTCGCCATCTCGGCCAGGTCGACCGAAGCGAAGGCCACGATGTCTACACGCCCCTCCTTGTCCAGCAAGGGCAATGCAAATGAGATGGAAGGGCGGCCCGTGGCCCGCCCCACAATGTATTCACCCGCCACAAAGGTGCGCTGCGCCATGGCGTTGCGAAAGTAAGCGCGGTCTCCGACATAACCCAGCCGCACGCCTTCCTGCCCGTTGCACAGTGCGTAGCCGTCAGGGCCCACGATGCCGAAGTTGGCATAAAGCGGAAACAGTTTTTTGATTTCCACCAGGTAGCGGTTGCAGCGGTCGCCGTTGCCGTCCCGCAGGCCGGGCACGTGGACGATCGCCGTCAGCACCTGCCGGGCCGATTCTGCGAGGCGCTGCTGGCTCGATGCAGCCAGCGAGGTGGCAAATTGAAGGTCGCCCTGGGCACGCTCGACAGCGGTGTCGGCGTTATACACAGCCTTGAAGATGGACAGCCCGAACATCGGCACGATCGCCACCAGAACGAGCATGACAAGGCGGGTCCGCAGGGTGACAGGAACCTTCATGGCATCAATGCTGCAGGCTCCGGCACCTGGTGAGTCTGGGCCACCGGCGCATCACGGGATGTCAGCCTGCTGCGATGGATTCGTTGACGCCCAGCCAGTACGCCTGCAGGCGGTTGAGCTTTTCGGTCAACCCCCCAAAATCGACGGGCTTGCGGACAAACCCGTTGGCCCCGCTCTGGTAACACGCCACGATGTCCGAGCGTTCGCTGGAAGACGTCAGCATGACGACCGGCACCAGAGCGGTCAGGGGATTGGCCCGCACGCTGCGCAGCACATCCAGACCGGAGAGTTTGGGCAGCTTCATGTCGAGCAGGATGAACGCCGGCTGCTTTTGTGTGTCGCGTCCGGCATGGGCGCCTTGCCCGAAAAGAAAGTCCAGTGCCTGCACCCCGTCCCGGGCAACGGCAATCTCGGCGGTGACGCCTTGCTCCTCGAGGGTCAAAACGGTCAGTTCCAGGTGGTCCGGATTGTCTTCAACTACAAGTATGAGTTTGTCGTTCATGTGGACTTCAGGTGCACGGAGTCAATCCCTGTCTTTTGGTGTTTTTTCTGCCTTTCTCATATTACCAAGTAAAGAAACGCCGCAGTATTGTGATTTGTACCCCCTTGAGGGAGCGCAAACGCGGCTTTCCGGCGCCACAGCGTGGGTTTACCAGCGCGGGATCGCTTCGTCCTTGAGCTGGCCGCGCAGCTCGGCATAGTCGGGCACCACCGCGCGCACGGTGTCCCAAAAGCGCGGGCTGTGGTCCATGACGCGCAAATGGCTCAATTCATGAACCACCACGTAGTCGATCACCGACTGCTTGAAATGGATCAGGCGCCAGTTCAGCCGTATGGAGCCATCGGCGCTGGCGCTGCCCCAGCGGGTGCCGGCGCTGGAAAGGCTGAGCTTGTGCCATTGCACGCCCAGGTGCGGCGCGAAGTGGTTGAGCCGCTCGGTAAAGATGCGCTTGGCCTGGCGCATCAGCCAGGCCTGCACGGCGTCGCGGATCTGCTCGGGCGTGGCATGGTGGGGCAGGCCTACGTGCAGCGTGAGCTGCGCCACACCCGGCAAAGTGCCGTTGGCCGCATCGCTGTTGCCCTGCAACAGCACGTCGGGGGCCGCGGTCCCGGTTTTAAGCTCGGCGCCGACTCCGCCGAAAGCGTGCCGCGGATCGATCACCACAATGACCTGGTCGCCCAGAAAAGGCAGCGTGGTGCCGTCCTTCCAGTCAATGCGTGCGGACTCCAGCCGTTCATGGCGGGCGCGGGTTTCCTGCAGCTTGGCCAGGATCCAGCCCGATTTTTCGAGCACGGCCTTGTCGATCTCATAAAGCGGCACCCACTTGGGCGCGCTGACCGTGAGGCCGTCGGCGCCGGCTGAAAAGCCGATGGTCTTGCGTTTGCTGCGCCGGAACTCGTAAGCCACCAGCACGCCGTTCAGCACGGTCTCACGGCTGGCGCGGGGGTGGCGGAAAGTGGCCGGGGCCAGTGCCTGCTGGATGGTTTGCGCGGGAAGATGGGGGCCGACAAAATCGGCCGTTGCTATGTTTTCAATAGCTGGTGGCGCACGGCCATCGGGCGTTTCAGGCCTTTTTGGCTTGATTTTTCCCGGCTTGCGGGTGCCCGGGACTGCGGCTTTCGGCGCAGGCTCGGAATCAAACAGGTCGAGCGTGAACTGAAGAAGCCGTTGCATCATGGCAGTTTAGCTTGACAGCATGGGCAGGCTGGCCGCTCAGGTATTGGGGGCGACGGGTGTGGCGGGCGCGGCAACCACTTCGCCCGCATAGGCTTCGGGATCAAGGCGCCGCATTTCTGCTTCGATCCAGGTTTCCACCTCGCGCATCAGCTCGTCCGGCTGCCGGCCCGTGCTGTCGATCGGTTTGCCGATGGAGATGTCGACGATGCCCGGGGTTTTGATGAAGGCCTTGCGCGGCCAGCATTTGGCCGAGGTCACGGCAATCGGGATCACGGGCGCGCCGGTTTCGATGGCCAGGCGCGTGCCGCCGGATTTGTAGGTGCCCTTCTGGCCGCGCGGAATGCGCGTGCCTTCGGGGAACATGATGACCCAGGTGCCTTGCGCCATCAGGCGCTTGCCCTGCACGACGACCTTGTTGAAAGCCTGTGAGCGCTGGCTGCGGTCGATATGGATCATGTCCATGCGCGCCATGGCCCAGCCGAAGAACGGCACATAGAGCAGCTCCTTCTTGAACACATAGGCCAGGGGGTGCGGCATCAGTGTGGGCATGCAGAGGGTTTCCCAGGTACTCTGGTGCTTGAGCAGCAACACGGCGGCGCTGGTCTGGCCCGTAGGCAGGTTTTCCATGCCGGTGACCCGGTTCCTGATGCCCAGGATGAAGGTTCCGCCGCGGACCGCCACGCGCAGCCAGCCCGCGCACATCCAGTACATGGTGTTGCTGCTGACGAACAGGGAGGCAATCACCACAAAGGTCGCCCAGGGGATGATCGTGATGGCCATCCACAGCAGGTGAAGGATTGATCGAATCAGGCGCATGTCAAGGTTTCCGTATCAGGCAGGTTGTGGACGCTGGTGTACAGCAGTTTTCACCGTGTTTTAAGGCTCCAGCCCTTATGTGGCGAGCGCGAGCAGCTAGCATTTTTATAGCGCCACCTACAAGGCCACTTGCAGGGGCCGGGCGCTGCGTTCCAGGATGAAATCGGCAAAGGCCGACAAATCGGTGTGTACCTGCGTGCCTTCGGGCAGGCCCTCGGGCTGCCCGCCGCTGCGGTACCGCGCCGACTTGCCCGTCAGCACCAGGTGCGGCTCGCACCCGGCCGCCGCGCCGGCCTGCAGGTCGCGCAGCGAATCCCCGGCGGTGGGCACGCCCTTGAGCGGCACGCCGAAACGCGCACCGATCTGCTCGAAAAGCCCAGGCAGCGGCTTGCGGCAGGTGCAGCTGTCTTCGGGGGCGTGCGGACAGTAAAACACCGCATCGATGCGCCCGCCGACGGCAGCCAGCAGCTTGTGCATCTTGGCGTGCATGGCGTTGAGCGCTGCCACGTCGAAGAGGCCGCGCCCCAGCCCCGACTGGTTGGACGCAATCACGACGTGCCAGCCGGCATGGTTCAGGCGCGCAATGGCCTCCAGCGAACCCGGCAGCGGCAACCACTCGTCCGGTGCCTTGACGAAGTCGTCACTGTCGCTGTTGATGGTGCCGTCGCGGTCGAGGATGACAAGTTTCATAGGTTGGCCTCGAAAGATTTCAGGTGGCTAGTTTGGAAAGGTCGGCTACGCGGTTCATGGCTTGATGCAGCGTCGCCAGCAATCCCAGGCGGTTGGCGCGCAGCGCCGGATCTTCGGCGTTGACCATCACGCCGTCAAAGAAGGCATCGACTGGCGCCTTCAAGGCGGCCAACGCCTGCAGCGAAGCGGCGTAGTCGCCGGCGGCGAAAGCAGCTTCGGCTTTGGGCCCCACTGCCTTCAATGCGTCGGCAAGGGATTTCTCGGCGGCTTCCTGCAGCAGCTCAGGTTTGACGGCAGCTTCAACCGTGCCTTCGGCCTTCTTCAGGATGTTGCCGACACGTTTGTTGGCCGCCGCCAGTGCGGGTGCTTCAGGCAGCGCGGCAAAGGCACGCACGGCCGACAGGCGTTTGGCCACATCACCCAGGCGCTGCGGTTTGAGCGCCAGCACGGCATCGACCTCTTGCGCGCTGTAGCCCTGCTCGCGCAGGGAGCCGGCGAGGCGGTCGTAAATGAAGTCGACAAGAGCGCCCGACGCATCCTGGATCTTGTCGCCAAACACCGGCTGTGCGCCTTGCACCAGTTCCAGCAGGCCCAGAGGCAGGTCTTTTTCGACCAGCATGCGGATCACGCCCAGCGCATGGCGGCGCAGCGCAAACGGGTCTTTGTCGCCCGTCGGCAAATTGCCGATACCGAACATGCCGACCAGCGTTTCCAGTTTGTCGGCCAGTGCGACGATGACGCCGACGGTATTGCGCGGCAAATCGTCGCCGGCAAAACGCGGCTTGTAGTGGTCTTCAATGGCGTCGGCCACATCGGCGCTGAGGCCGTCGTTCAGCGCGTAATAGCGGCCCATGATGCCTTGCAGCTCGGGGAACTCGCCGACCATGTCGGTCACCAGGTCGGTCTTGGCCAACTCGGCGGCGCGCTGCACATCGGCCACATTGGCATTCAGGCGATTGGCAATGGCCTCGGCAATGGCGCGTACGCGCTGCGTGCGCTCACCCTGCGTGCCCAGCTTGTTGTGATACACCACCTTGCCCAGACCTTCAACGCGCGACTGCAAGGTTTTCTTGCGGTCCTGGTCAAAGAAAAATTTCGCATCGGCCAGGCGCGGGCGCACGACGCGCTCGTTGCCGCCAATCACGGCGCTGGCATCCGTCGGGCTGATATTGCTCACGACCAGAAACTTGTTGGTGAGCTTGCCCGACGCATCGAGCAGCGGGAAGTACTTCTGGTTGGCCTTCATCGTGAGGATCAGGCATTCCTGCGGCACGTCCAGGAATTCTTTTTCGAACTCGCAAATCAACACATTGGGGCGTTCGACCAGCGCGGTCACTTCGTCGAGCAGGGCATCGTCTTCAATCGCCCTGGCGCCGCCGCCGACTTTGGCTGCGGCTGCCGCAAGCTGCTTGATGATTTCGGCCTTGCGCGCGGCAAAGCTGGCGATCACGGCGCCGTCCTTTTGCAGCGTGGCGGCATAGGCGTCGGCATCCTTGAGCACCACCGGGTCGACGGCCGCTTCAAAGCGGTGGCCATGCGTGGTGTTGCCGGCTTTCAATCCCAACGCCTCAACGGCGACGACCGCGTTGCCGTGCAGCGCAACCAGGCCGTGCGCCGGACGGACGAATTTCACGTCGCTCCAGCCATCGGCCAGCTGGTAAGTCATGACTTTGGGAATCGGCAATTTGGCAATGGCTTCGAGCAGCGCCTTTTGCAGACCCTCTGTCAAAGTCGCACCCTTGACGTTGCTGTCGTAAAACAGCGCCTCTGCCTTGCCGTCGGGGGCGCGCTTGAGTCCGGCAACAGCCGACGCATCGGCGCCCAGCGCCTGCAGCTTTTTGAGCAGCGCGGGTGTGGCATTGCCCGACGCGTCCAGCCCCACCGCCACCGGCATGAGCTTTTGCGAAACAGCCTTGTCGGCCGCCTGGGCGGCCACCGCCGTAACATGCGCGGCCAGACGGCGTGGAGAGGCAAATGCCGTGAGGACCGAATCTGCCGCCGTCAGGCCCTGGGCCTTGAGCTGTTCGAACAGCACACCCGCAAAGGCATCGCCCAGCTTTTTGAGCGCCTTGGGCGGCAGCTCTTCGACAAACAGTTCAACAAGAAGATTTTGGGAGGCGTTCATGGGTTTTTTCGGGAATGTCGGAGCGCAAAAATGGCCAGGGCTGCCACCATCAGCGGCAGCCAGATGGTTTGGATCTCATTGAGCAACACGTCGGCGCCGCGTTGCGTGAAGAACCGGGAAAAGGAGACGGGCGACACCTCAACGGGCCGCCAGGGACTGAAAAACCGCTGGTCAGAAAACGGCCAGTAGAGGGGAATGGCCACGCCGCCATTGGTCAGGGTGTCCAGCAGGGGATGCGAAAACACGCACAGTGCGATCCACGCACAGCCTTGCCACGGCGCCAGTTTCCAGTGCCGCGCCAGCCACCAGCCAATGAAGCCCGCCACGAGCGCAAAGCCCAGGGTGTGGGTAAAGCCGCGATGCCCCCAGATACCGCCGTAATGGATGCCGAGCTTGAACGCGATGCCGTCAAAGTCGGGCAGGATGGCCGCGACCATGCCCGCCGCCAGCATGGAAGGCGGTATCCGCTTGCTGCCCAGCGCCACTGCGGCTGCAATGGGAACGGCGATGTGGGAAAAGATGGTGGGCATCGAAAATCAGCTCACCGTTTGGGTGTGGCATCGGCGTAGTGCAACACCGTGGGAAACGGATCGTAAAAATGGTGGAGCAGCTTGCGCCATGCCTGGTAAGGCTCTGACTGGCGGAACCCCACGGTGTGGTCTTCCAGCGTGTTCCAGCGCACCAGCAGCATGTAGTGGTGGTCGTTTTCCAGGCAGCGCTGCAACTCGTGGCCCTGGTAGCCGCCCATTGATGCGATGATGGCTTGCGCCTGGGCGAAAGCCGCCTCGAAAGCGGACGCTTCGCCTGGCTTGACCTGCAACTGGGCGATTTCCAGAATCATCAGGCGGCCTTCTTCGCCATCTGCTCTACCC
>NZ_JBFUBD010000029.1:0-25185 GCF_056405935.1 Polaromonas sp. P1_E3 | reverse complement strand
GACGTGTGGGGCTCTGTATCCAGATGGTCGGGTCGGGCAGTTCCTGGTGGGGGCAGCTGTCGCCGCCGTCAAGCTGCCATGAAATGCCGTGGAGCCAGTCGTTGGCGCGTGGCTCAAACCGCATGATGTCGGCCATCAGTACCTTCTGGAAAGCCGCGGCATAGGTCAGCAGGCGCAGGTCCCAGTGCTTCATGATGATGCGCAAATACATGCCTTCGCCACGTTGGGGGTGGGCGGTCAGCAGCATCTGGCAGTCCAGCCAGTGCGACGGAATGCCCGCACGCCGGGCCGCGTCCCGCAGCAGCACCTGTATGAGCTGCTGCCTCAAGGCAATGGCGGAGCCTTCTTCGCCGGGTATGGAGACTTCCGATTCGGAGTGCGGGGCTGCTGCCGTCTTTTTCAGTCCGAAGAGCTGGGGAAGTTTCATGAGGGGGCTCGCATCGGGTTGTAGCGCCGGCCATGTGACGGGATTTTTGCCCCGTTTCTTTGGCCAACACCTTATGTTACAAAGTGTTAACAATGTCGGCGACTGGGCTCCGCAAGTCAAGTGGGGGCCGCTTCAAAACCGGTACTTTTTCATGAAAAGCCGGTTCAATTGCAGCGTTTTGAAACCTCTCGTTCAGAGGATGACAAGGCGAGAACGCCGGATTATTAAGGGATTACCACTCCGGGCACTGGCAGGGCGAGGAACCCTCGCAGCGGGTTTGCGCTCAAGCGGCCTCGGCGCCAAAATGTTTCACTATGTAACCAATTGATAGTTTTGACATGCGGGTGGCGCAGTCACCGGCGTTCCCCGTAAAAGCGCTATTGGCCTGAGAACATCAAAAAGGACTGCACGCCGGAAAATCTGGCAGGAACAAGGCCATAAGCGAGACAGGACGGGCGCAAGCAGCTATTAAATCCATAGCGAGCTCGGCCGCCTTCAGGTGTACGCTGGTTCAGCGGGATGCGGCAGAACGCGCTGCGGCGCTACTTCCCATTTCCACCACCGCCACCGCCACCGCCACCGTTGCCTCCACCATTTCCGCCGCCGTTACCACCGCCATGGCCGCCTCCATTGCCTGCACCCTGGCCGCCACTGCCGTTGTTGCCGAACCCTTTTCCGGCTGCAAGGCCTTTGCTGGAGGCATGGGCCGCTGCGACATTGCTGGCGTGAACGGCATGAACGCTGTCATTGGCTTTCTTGCCGCTCCTGGAGGTATGCGAAGCGCTCACGACGGCGCCCAGTTTCACACCCATGCCTTTGGCGATCTGGCCCCAGCCAATTCCGTCAGCCTTCTGAGACAGCAACCCGCCCAGCGTAGCCGAGAGCTGTGAAGGTGTCGGATTGGTAATGCCTTGCTTGGCCAGTGATGTCTTGGCCAGCGCCAGCGCAATATTGATGTTGCCGTACCCCATTTTTCCGGTGGCCGGTGAAAGGCTTGCTGCCGGTGCCGTGGCGTTGGGCCCGGTCGGGCTGGGGCTCAACGAAATCGGCGTACCCGTGCGTAGCCCTTCCACCAGCGACTCGGCGTTCTGCGGGGAGCCGGCAAACGCGCTGTACTGGCTCGCCAGCCTGGCGCCTTCCGGATTCCCGGTGGCGCTGGCCAAGCCGGCGTCCGTTGTTGGTGCAGCCGTGGCAAAACCGCCGGCCATCCACATGGCAGTGGCCGCTGCGGCGATGGCAAGAGTTCTTTTGATCAGCATGGTGTGCCTCGCTTTCTGGGTAAACCTGACGCAGGCCGGACCGCGAGATGCGGAGCGGCTTTTTTATCTTAAGGGCCGGCCGGCTTCGCCCAGCGGATTTACGGCCTTGTCCTACGGCCAGACCCACCGGACGAAATGTGCATGGCTAGGCCCGGACAAAGTAGATGAAGGTTGTGCCCGGGAAAATATGCCGGTAGACCGGCCGGGCAATCACCCGCGCCAGGTTTTTCGGTTGCAGCAGGCCCGAGGCACTGTTGTACAGCCGGTAGAGCTTGGGGCGCAGCGGCTTCAGGCCAAACTCCTTTCCGAAGGCGACCAGCGATTCGTGGCTGAATGCGTTGATGTGTTCCAGCGGTGCGATGGGCATCTGGTCCTCTGCCGACAACGCGCCGAAGTTTTTCCCCTGACTGATTTTTTTCAGTGCGGCGGCCGCATTCGGAACGCTGATCTTGATGACGCCGTCGCCCGAAAGGGCATCGCGCAGCTTTTCGAGCACCAGCCTGGGTTCTGTCAGGTGTTCAAAGACCTGCTCCGTGTTGATGAACCTGAACCTCCTGGCCGGCAGGTCGGCCAGGCTGACGACCCGCACGCCCACGGACCTTCCGTGACGGGCGCGCTCTTCGGAAAGCTCCACGCCCCAAACATTGCAGCCAAAGCCCATGGCCATTTTTGACCAGTGGGCCCAGCCGAATCCGAAGTCGAGTGCATCCAGCTCACCCGGCGGAAGCCCGAAATACTGGATGATGAACTGCACCTGTTCGGCCAGGTAACGGTATTCGTCCAGGCTGTAATTGCGGTGCTCGCGGTCCAGCTCGGTGCCGGGAACCCAGTCGTTGTAGATCTCGCCCAGCAAGGGGTCGTCAGGCACCTGTTGCTGAAAGACCAGCCCGCAGCTGTTGCAGCGCGCCAGGGCGTAAACGCCCGCGTCGGCGGTTCGCGAGGCATGGCCTTCATAGTGCCGCGCAAGATAAGCCTGGACGCCCGCGCCGGTGTACGGCTCYTCGTAAACCATGCGGAGGGAGGCCGACAGGCAACCGGGGCACTTCGTCCTCACCTTGAGGGCGGAGTCGCGCGGCTGCAGTACGCCCTGGCGTTGCTGCCAGCGGCCTGGTGCCTGAAGGCCTTCCCTGCGTGGCGGCGGAGCCGGTTCTGCCGGCAAGCGCGCGAATTCAAGTGAGCTGGCGGGCATGTTCATGGTGAGGTCCAAAAAGGGTGCCGCAAGGCAGCACTACCGGGCACCTTAGCCGCTGGTCAAACGCCGCGGGTAACCCTCTGTAAGTGGCGTGTGGGGCCCTGGCGCCCTGAGTGGCTTGCCCTGAACCGGCATTTACGGACGTGCAGGGGGCGCTGGTGCAGGGAGGCTGCGCAAAGCCTGCGCGCGCTCAACAAAGATTGCCGTTACCAACCAGACTGTTGTGTTACGCCATGCGGCCCTTGTTTTCCACCATCGCGCAGCCGGTGATGCGCCACGCCTTGTTGCTTTGCCGCGCCAGGCTGTAAACCGCCAGCCACGAAACACCGCTGGCATCGGACATTTGCACACGCTGGATTGCCTGGTCGTTCTTGCCTTCGGGTTTGAGGAAAGCCACCGACGCCGGGCGGTACACCACCGGGTAATCACGGCGCACCATTGCCATGAAGGCCTCGGGTGTACCGACGGCTTTTTGCACGTTGGGGGCTGCAAAGGAAAACGCCCTGGCAGAGTCGTCCTTTGCAAAGGCCGCCAGCTGGGCCTGCACCACGGCGCGCACCGCCTTTTCGTCGGCTGCCGTGAAGGGCGCTGCGCTTGCAGGCCATGCTGCGCCCAGCATTAACAGGGCTGCGCCGACTGCCGTGAACAGCCGGGCCATGCGGGTCATCAACAGGTTCCAGTGAAGCAGGGCGGCAGTCATACGGTCAATCCTTTTCGGTTCCTTGGCAAATGCGTGCTGGAGGTACGCAGATGCGGTGCCAATGGATGCGGCTTCAAACCAGCCGGCCGTGCGCCAGCACCACGACACCGCCGCTGACCAGCATCTCGCCGGCCGCATTGGCCTCTACCGTGATACGGCTGGGACGCCCGGCAAAGCGCCCCTGTTTGATCGTGATCACTTCGCCGGCCTTTGCCGCACCGTGATGCAGCAGGTAGGCGCCTGCCGGCCCGGCAGCGCTTCCGGTGGCAATGTCTTCCACGAGTCCGGCGTTGTCCCAGGTGCGGCCTTCGCGCGCCGACACATCCAGCACATAGGCAAACCTGGCCCCCACGGCGGCCAGCAGCGCCTCAAAATCAGGACGCACAATTTTTGCGTGGTCGAGGCCGCCCACCAGCGGCACCAGCAGATAGGGAAGCCCGGTGGACACCACCTGCAACGGAAAACGCACATCCAGCTGCGCCGGGCCCAGCCCGAGCGCCGCCAGGAACGGCAGGCTGTCCGTGTGGCTGAGCGCACCCTCGAAGCGGGCGATACCCTGGTTCATGCTGGCGTCGTAAGTGCCGTGCGGGCCTTCCTTGCGCGTGGTGCTGATGGCAACCGCCCGGGTTCCCAGCATCAGCGTCCAGTCGGCGCAGGGCTCTTGCGCCGCGTGCAGGTAGTGCAGCAAACCCGCGGCGCCCAGCAAAGGGTGGCCCGCAAAGTCGAGCTCTTCTTCCATCGTGAAGATACGTGCTTCGAAGCGGTTGCCGGGCCCGTCCGGCGTGAGGAAAATACTCTCAAACTGCCGCATCTCGATGGTCAGGCGCTGCATCAGGCGCGCCGGCAACGGGCTTTCGGGCAGAAACACGGCCAGGCCGTTGCCGGCCAGTGCCTCGTGGGTGAAGACATCGACCTGGTAATAGCTGAGGCCCTGCACAGAGGGGTTGGTGATCATTGGAAACCTCCTCTGCTGATTATCGCGGCGGCGTCCTACCCGGCTGTCAGCGCTTCAGGCCGCGGGCACCAGACTGCCGGTGGTAAAAAGTCATTGTCTTTCTTCCCTCCCTGCCTATCTTTTCCTTTTCGTCACTATCGGTCAACACCAGCCTTCCATGGACCACACCAGCGGCGCCGCGTGGTACGCGCAACTCGTCAAACCCTTTTTTGCGCCACCCGCCACTGTCTTCGGGCCGGTGTGGACGGTGCTCTACCTGATCATTGCCTTCAGCTTCGGCTATGTACTGGTGCAGGCGCTCAGGCGTCGCCTGCCGATCAGCGTACTGCTGCCTTTCATCCTGAATCTGCTGTTTAACCTGGCCTACACGCCCATCCAGTTCGGCCTGAAGAACAACGCGCTGGCCAGCGTGGACATCCTGCTGGTACTGGGCACGCTGGGGTGGGCCCTGAGTGCCATCTGGCGCCGGGTGCGCTGGGTGGCCCTTGTCAACATTCCCTATTTGCTGTGGGTGGCGTTTGCCACTGTGCTGCAGCTCAGCATCACCTGGTTAAACCGTTAGCTACCTTACGCCATGCAACACGCCCATCCTGGTTTGCGCCAGCGCTCACGCACCTTGCCCGCGATTGCACTGATTGCGGCGCTCGCTGTCCTGGCCATGTCCGGCTGCGCCTGGCGCCTGCGGCAATCGGTCGAACTTGCGCGGCTGAGCGAGCCTTTCGGGGCTTCACCCGCCGGCGCCCTGGCCAGCCTGCTGGTGGTGGGCGACAGTACCGGCGTGGGCACCGGCGCGTCCTCTCCCGCCACCAGCCTGGCCGGCCTGATCGGCCAGGCACACCCTCACTTGAAGATCACCAACCGCGCCAGGGACGGTGCAAAATTTGCCGACATTGCCGGGCAGCTCGAAGCTTTAGGCGCCGAGCGTTTTGATGCCATCCTGGTGCTCGGTGGCGGCAACGATGTGATTCGCCTTACCCGCAATGAGACGCTGGAGCAGGACATTGCGCGCACCGCCGAGCTGGCGCGCGCACATGCCAGCCTGGTGGTGGTGATGCCCTGCGGCAATGTGGGCAGTGCGCCCTTTTTCCTTGTGCCCTGGTCGTGGCTGATGACCTGGCGCTCCCAGGTGCTGCACGGCTTTGTGCGCGAAGCCGCCAAAGACAACAGTGCGCTGTATGTGAACCTGTACAAGGACAAGTCCGAAGACCCCTTTGCCCGGCGGCCCGATGAGCTCAATGCCCGGGATGGGCTGCATCCCAGCGACGCCGGCTACCGCCTGTGGTGGGACGAGCTGAACCGGCAGGCGGATTTTTCAAACCGGCTGGCGGCCTTGCACCGCCAGGGTTGAGCCCCCGCGGCTTTCAAATACCGAGGATTTTTTTCGCGCCGCCCAGCGCCTTCATGGAGTCGTCGTGCTTGCCTTCCTTGTGAAACTTTTCGCCATCGGCGCGAAGTTCTTTCACCTTGGTCATGTCGGCAGGGGATAGCTTGGGGTTGGTGGAGAGCTTGGCGTCAATCGCCTTCATCTCGTTGGGGCAGTTGTGGGCAAAAGCCAGGGACGAAGTGGCGAGGGCGACGGCGGCAATGATGAGCTTCATGTGAATCTCCAACCTGCGTCAGAAAATGCTGACGCCAGATGCTAGCAAAGCATCCGGGATGGCACAAGCTGCAGGCAAGGCCGCCTAGACCGCCTTGCCGATCTGCAGCCTGTCCGCATCGATGAAGCGGTAGGCCGGAATATCCAGGTTGGTGGGCGCGGGTACGTTTTTCACCACGCGGCCGGCCAGGTCGAACCGGGACCCATGGCAGGGGCAAAAGAATCCGCCGGGCGCGTGAAGCTGGGCATTCAGCGCGCTGTCGTCCAGGCGCAAGGTCGGGGAGCAGCCCAGGTGCGTGCACACCCCTACCGCCACCAGGATTTCAGGGCGCTCGGAGCGGGTCGCATTGACGCATGATTCAGGCTGCTCGGAGCGCCTGGACTGCGGGTCTGCCAGTGCCGGATTGGGTTGCTGCAACGCACGCACCATTTCTTCGCTGCGGCGCATCAGCCAGACGGGTTTCCCGCGCCAGGCAACGGTACGCAGCTCGCCCGGCGCCAGTGTGGAAATGTCGACAAGCACTGGCCCCCCCTGGGCACGCGCCACTTCTGACGGCGCAAGGCTGGCAGCGAAGGGGTAGGCCGCTGCCAGCAGGCCGGTGCCGGCGGCGATGCCGGTTGCCGCTACCAGCAGGCTTCGGCGCCCGGCGTCCGGCAAGGCCCCGTCGTCTATCGCGCGGATCAGTTGGGTGACGCTATGCATGATGTGGAATTTTTAAATGCAGTTGGCCCGGTTGTTTTCTCTACGCCCGTGCGCAAGGAAATCACACCGTGCAAACCATTGTTCGCGGGCCAGCTTAGGCCGGTCTTAAAATCTCCGACTGGCTTGCCTTGCAGCGTCAAGCCCGCGACATTCAGCATTAATCGTCACCTGCCACCTTAACCACCTGGACCCTTTCACCCATGCCCCTCGAAGTCATTGAAGCCCAGACGGGCGACAAGCCCGTTGCCACCGTTCTCATCATGCATGGCCTGGGGGCCGACGGGCGGGACTTCCTGCCGGTTGCCGAGCAGCTGGACTTGTCCAGCGTGGGCGATGTGCGTTTCCTTTTCCCGAGCGCGCCCAGCATTCCGGTCACCATCAACGGCGGCTACGTCATGCCGGCCTGGTACGACCTGCTGGGCGCGGACCTGGTCAGCCGGCAGGACGAGGCCGGGCTGCGCAAGTCGCAGGGCGACATCGAGGCCTTGATCGCGCGCGAGAAGTCGCGCGGCATTCCCGCCAGCCGCATCGTGGTGGCTGGCTTTTCGCAGGGCTGCGCCATGGCGCTGATGACGGGCCTGCGCCACAGCGAACGGCTGGCCGGTATTGCCGGCCTTTCAGGGTATTTGCCGCTGGCCGACAAGACCGCCGCCGAGCGCAGCGCCGCCAACGGGGATGTGCCCATTTTCCTGGGCCATGGCACGCGTGACGGCGTGGTGGTGTTGCCGCGTGCCACCGCCACGCGCGATGCGCTCACGGCCATGGGTTACCCGGTCGAGTGGCATGAATACCCGATGGAGCATTCCGTGTGCCCGCAGGAAATCACCGACCTGGAACAGTGGTTGCGCCGGGTTCTGGCCTGACGGATTTTTGATTTTCGTGGAAAGAGGCTGGGGCCCTTAAGGGACGGGCGCAAGCAGCTATAAAAAATATAGCATTGATTGGGGCCGTACGGCTCAGGCCTGGTCCATCGATACTTTCGCCGTGGCCACCCGTGCCATCCGCCGTACACGCCACAACAGGAAGAACGCGATGCTGAAGTTCAGCAGGTTCCACGCGATGCCGTTGAGAAAGGCGGCGTGGTAGGAGCCCGTGAGGTCAAACACCTTGCCTGACATCCAGCCGCCCAGCGCCATGCCCAGCAAGGTGGCCATGATGACCGTGCCCACGCGCGCACCGGCTTCGGCGGGCTCAAAGTATTCGCGCACGATGATGGCGTAAGACGGCACGATGCCGCCCTGGAACAGGCCGAACAGCGCGGCAATCACGTATAGCGACACCAGCCCGTCGAACGGCAGGAACAGCAGCAGCGCGATGCCCTGCAGGATGGAGCCCAGCATCAGCGTGCGCAGCCCGCCAATGCGGTCGCAGATCATGCCTGACACCAGGCGGCTCACCACCCCGCAGGCCAGCATCAGCGACAGCATTTCAGCGCCGCGCGCCGCGCCGTAGCCCAGGTCGGTGCAATACGACACGATGTGCACCTGCGGCATGGCCATGGCAACGCAGCAGGCCACGCCGGCGATGCAAAGCAGCAATTGCGCACGGCCGACCGGCAGGCCGAAGGGCATGCTGCTGGTGGTGGCGGCGATACCGCTGTTGCCTATTGCCGAGGCCACCGCCACCGGTGGGCGCTTGCGCATCAACAAGGCCAGCGCTGTCATCGTGACAAAGCTGAAAAGGCCCAGCCACAAGTAAGTCTGGCGCCAGCCTGCGGCCTCGACAAAATGCTGCACGATGGGTGGCCAGATCGCGCCGCCAAGGTAGTTGCCGCTGGCGCACACCGCCACGGCAAAACCGCGGCGCCGTACAAACCAGAGCGAGGTGTCGGCCAGCAGCGGCGCAAAGGTGGCGGCAGAGCCGAGAAAGCCGATCAGCAGGCCGTGGGCCAGCGAGAACATCCAGATGTTGCCGGCCATGGCGGCCAGGGCAAAACCCAGGCCCAGTGCAGCCGCCCCGATCAGCAGCGGGACCATCACACCGAAGCGGTCGGCCAGGCGCCCCATCAGCACGCCGCCAACGCCGAAGCCGATCATGAGCGCGGTATAGGGTAGCGAGGCATCGGCCCGCGACACGCCGAATTCGGCCTGCACCGCGGGCAGCACCACGGCCACCACATACATGCCGCAGGCGCCGACCGTCATCAGGGCCAGCGTGACCATCAGCCGCATCACGGCGTAGCGTGAGTCGATGAGGAGCGAGGAGTCCTGCGCGGCGGTTGCAGGGCTCGGGGGCGTGACGGAAGGGCTCATCAGGCGAGCGTACACCAGCAGCTGCCCAGCTGCGCTCTGGACGGCCCTTGTGGAGCCGGTGCGTTACAGCGGGGAAGGGCGCGTGGCTTCGTAGCCGACGGCGGAGTTGCTGTCGCTTGGCTGGCCCAGTTCCTGGTCGCGGATGCGAAAGAGCCGCTCCAGGTCTTTCATGGCGTCTGCGTCAGCTGCGGAGACCGGGGCCGGCCGTGCCACCAATGCTGCAGGCTGGGCCGGCGGGACGGCCGCGACAGCGGGGACGGCGGGCATGGGCGCCGCAGAGGCTGTTGCCGCCGCGGGAAGAGGGGCCAGGGACGCCAGCGGTGCGCTGCGTGGCGGGCGGGCTGACGCGGGTGGCCGGACAGGGTCGGCCCAATACGACTTGTCGGGCATGGTCGGGTTGGGGCAGGTTTGCGCCACTTCAAGTTGCCACGAAATGCCGTGCAGCCATTGGGCTGCCCCGGGTTCAAAGCGCGTGATTTCTTCCATCAGGGCGTTCTGGAAGGCGAAGGCGTACTTCAGCAGGCGCTCGTCCCAGTGCCGCACAACGAGGCGTACATACATGCCAGGGCCGCGGCTGCGGCTGGACACCAGCAGCATCTGGCAGTCGATCCAGGGCAGGGGAATACCGTATTTACGCATGGCATCGCGCAGCAGCACCTGCACGAGGTGCCGGCGCGTCGCGTTGTCCGAGCCGTCTTCAATCGTGAGCGGGTTGTCCCGGCTGGACGCGCCCGCGCGTTTGGGCGACGCTACAGGGGTTGAACCACCAAAAAGGCCGGCTAGCAGTTTTTTCATTTTTTGATCAAGCTCTACGCTGCCTCAGGCTAAAAGACCGCAAAACCGTTTAGTTTGGCGGAAATTGGAGGGCAAAACGGTTGTGTTACGGAATGTTTTTTATCGTCGTCCAGCTTGTCTGACAAGTCAAGGGAGTTATGCACGTTGGCGCACCGCCGTCGCTCGCTTTCCACATCCTGGCACCCAAACTGCGGATTTCTGCCGGGAAAGTGCGGTGCCTGGCCCAAATCCGGCCAGCCTGCACAGGCCCCGCGCCAGACCCCACCCGGGCTGTGCTGGCAAGCCGGAAGCGCCAGCGTAAAGCGCCGTGCTGTGATAACTTCCACGCCAATTCAAGATTCTGGGGGAATGACGATATGACCAAGTTGCAGGCGCCTGCGGGCGCGCTACAGGACCGCCTGAAAGCGCTGACCCCGGCCCGGCTCAAGGGCATGCGCCGCGGTATCGAAAAGGAAAGCCTGCGCGCCAAGCCCGGCGGCGGCCTGGCCCTCACGCCGCATCCCGCAGCCCTGGGGTCGGCCCTTACGCACCCCGGCATCACCACGGACTTCAGCGAATCCCAGGTGGAGCTGGTCACCGGCGCCCATGCCAGCCCTGAAGCCACCTTGCAGGAACTGACGGAGCTGCACCAGTTCACCTACCGCACCATGAAAGAGCTGGGCGACGAAATGCTCTGGGTGTCCAGCATGCCTTGCGGCCTGCCGACCGACGAAACCATTCCCATCGCACGGTTCGGCTCGTCCAATGTCGGGCGCGCCAAGAGCGTTTACCGCATGGGCCTGTCGCACCGCTACGGCAGGCGCATGCAAACCATTTCGGGCATTCACTACAACTGGTCCCTCCCCGGGGTGAGCAGCAAGGAATATTTCGCGCTGATCCGCAATTTCCGCCGCCAGGCGTTTTTGCTGCTGTACCTGTTTGGCGCCTCGCCTGCGGTGTGCTCCACGTTTGTGGAAGGGCGCCAGCACGAGCTGCAAACCCTGAGCGACAGCACCATGTACATGCCCCACGGCACGTCGCTGCGCATGGGCCGCCTGGGTTACCAGAGCGATGCGCAGGCCTCGCTGGCCGTGAGCTACAACAGCCTCGACGGGTACGGTGCCTCGCTGCAGGATGCGCTCACCCGGCCGTACCCGGCCTATGAAAAGGTCGGCATCCGCAACCCCGGCGGCGACTACAACCAGCTGGCCACCACGCTGCTGCAGATTGAAAATGAGTTCTACGGCACCATCCGCCCCAAGCGCGTCATTTACCCCGGCGAGCGGCCGCTGCATGCGCTGCGCGAGCGCGGCGTCGAATACATCGAAGTGCGGCTGATGGACCTGGACCCCTTCGAGCCGGTCGGCATCAATGCGCAGACCATGCGTTTCCTCGACGTTTTCCTGCTGCACTGCCTGCTGTCGGACAGCCCCAACGACACGCCCCAGGAAATCGCCGAGCTCAAGCACAACCAGCACCAGACAGCCGCGCGCGGGCGTGAGCCKGGCCTCAAGCTCAAGCGCGGCGGCCAGGAGATCACGCTGACGGCCTGGGGTGCGGAGGTGGTGGCGCAGTGCGCGCCCATCGCGGCGGCGCTCGACGCCGCGCATGGCGGCACGCAATACAGCGACACCCTGACCTCCGCCAGCGCTGCCTTGCTGGATGCCGGCACCCTGCCTTCGGCCCGCGTGCTGGCAGCCATGGCCAGCAGCCACGACAACTCCTTCATCAGGTTCACCCGTGCGCAGTCTGAAAAAACCCAGGGCATCCTGCAGGCCCAGGCGCTGTCGGCCGCCCAGCTGGCGCATTTCGCCGCACTGACCGAAGAATCCGTCAGAGAGCAAAAGAACATCGAAGCCTCGGACACCATGCCGTTTGAGCAGTACCGTCAGCAGTACGTGTCGGCGGAACGCCTGGGCATGCCAGGCCGTGAAGCTGAGCACACCCCTGTTGGGGCTCATTAAATAGGCACACCCCTGTTGGGGCTCACTTCGTGTAGCCCCCTCTCCCCTTGCAGGGGACGGCGCCTGCGGCCTGGCAAAGCCAGTTCCGCGGTGAGATGGATACACCCCTATCGGCACTCACTTCGTGTAGTGCCTTTTCCCCTTGCAGGGGACGGCGCCTGCGGCCTGGCAAAGCCAGTTCCGCGGCCCCCGCTGGTGAATAGCACACCCCTATCGACACTCACTGGTTGCTATTAATTCAATAGCTGGCGGCGCTGGTTGGTATTGGGCTGGAGCCCGATTTGGTGCCTGAAATCGCCGCTTCGGCGTCTTCACGCCAGTACGCCGCGGCTGCATACCAGCCTTCCCACACGCAGCCGTTGCAGCCGCGCCCGCAGCAGGTGGTGGGTTCGAGGGGAGGAGATCGCAGGGTAATGCCGGCAGCAGCGGCGCGCTCCTGCAGGGTGCTGAACATCGCCACGGCGGCGCTGTGGTCGGCAGGGCTTTCGGGCATGGCCTGGGGGCGGGGGCTTGTCAGGTTTTGTTGGAGGCTGCCATGCGCCGGCGGAAGTACAGGCCAATGAATGCGCAGCCCAGCACCAGGGCAAACCAGCCTACCAGCGCCGACTGGGCAACGATGCCTTGCATGCCCGGCGAAGTGATGAAGTAGGGCGTTACCAGCACGCCCAGCCCGATCAGCACACACAGGATGCCCTTGATCATCAGCTCATTGTTGGCCTTGAGGTTGGAAGCGGCGAGGCGGCGGGCGGGAACCACGGGTTTTTGGTCAGGGGCAGCGGGCAGGGGCATGGGGGCTCGATAGATGGGGTTGCAAGGCGCTTGGGTGGCCCTGGTGGCGGTGATGGCGGGTCTGGACCTCAATTGTCCTTCATCGCGCCGCGCTGGATGTAACAGGCCTACGCGGGGCCTGCCCGGCAAAAACGGTGAGCCTTAACGATTCTGCTTCGGCCGACATCGCATCGTCTTCCACTATCAGCAAGTACACAGGATCGTTTCGAGGTGGTTTTCCGGCATGGCCCAGGCAGGGCCCCAAAGGCCACCTCCTGGCCAGCCCGCGCTGCGGCGACAATTGGGGATTGAGCCGGGTTTTCAGCCCCGGTTCTACCTGAACCCGAACACCCCAAGAAAGATCCCGATGGCCATCCAGTGGTTTCCCGGTCACATGCACCTGACCAAAAAAGCCATCAGTGAGCGCATCAAGGAAATTGATGTCGTCATTGAGCTGCTTGACGCGCGCCTGCCCGGCTCCAGCRCCAACCCCATGCTGGCCGAACTGACAGGCGCAAAGCCCGCGCTCAAGGTCCTGAACAAGCGCGACCTGGCCGACCCCGCCCGAACGCCACTCTGGCTTGAGCACTACAACAGCCTGCCCGCCACCCGTGCCATCGAACTGGACGCCAGCGAAACCACACCGGCCCGCCGCCTTATCGACGCCTGCCACGCGCTGGCGCCCACGCGCGGCACCATGGTCAAGCCCATGCGGGTGCTGATCTGCGGCATTCCCAACGTCGGCAAGTCGACTCTCATCAACACCCTGACCGGCAAACGCGCTACCAAAACCGGCGACGAAGCCGGTATCACCAAGGTCGAGCAACGCCTGGTGCTGGCCGACGGGTTTTACCTGTGGGACACGCCCGGCATGCTCTGGCCGCGCATCATCGTGGCCAAGAGCGGCTACAACCTGGCCGCCAGCGGCGCCATTGGCCGCAATGCCTTCAACGAAGAAGAGGTGGCGCTGGAGCTGCTTGACTACCTGATCAAGCATTACCCGGCCTTGCTGGAGGCGCGGTACAAGGTCGAGGTCACGCCCGGCATCACGGACGAGCAACTGCTGGAGGAAATCGGGCGCAAGCGCGGCGCGGTGCTCTCCAAGGGCCGGGTCAACCTGCAAAAGGCCGCCGAGATCGTGATTTATGAATTCCGCGCGGGAACGCTGGGCCGCGTGACGCTGGAGACACCCGAAGAGTTTGCTGAATGGGCGGCTGCCGGCCGGCTGCTGGACGCCGAGCGCCAGGTTAAAAAAGACAAGATCGAAACCAACAGGCTGATCAAGTTCAAGAAGATTCCCCGGCCACCTGCCTGACCTGCTTTGCGGGCAGCCAAGCGCATCGGCCCCGCGTTGTTACACGCTCCAGAACCGTCCTACGCCAGCGCAGGTACGCTGCTGATGAGCATGCCCCTTGAGCACCCCAAAAATGAAAATCATGAGGTACGGGCCATAGATTTTTGAGCCCGGTTTTCATGGACGGGTATGCAGAAATTCATAGAGCAATTTCAGGAAACGCATGGCGCAGCGATGGCCGATGCTTTCGCGCGGGAGACGCCAAAGAGGATCGCGATTGTTGATGACCACACCGTGGTCCGGGCGGGCATGGAGGCGCTGTTTCTGGACTGCCCCGACCTGCGCGTGGTGGCCACCGGCGCCAACACCCATGATGCGCTGGCCCTGGCCAATTCCCGGGAGCTCGATGTGATGGTGCTGGACATCGTCATGCGGCATGAAAGCGCTGTCGACGTGCTGGAGAAGATCGCCGCCACCGCGCCGAACATGGGCACCGTGATTTACAGCGGCTATCCCGAACAGCAGTTTGCCTTGCCGCTCATTCGCCTCGGGGCGCGGGGGTATGTCGACAAGTCCGCTCCCGTGCATGAGTTGGTCGATGCGGTTCGGGCTGTTGCCGAGGGGTCCACTTATTTTTCAAAGCAGGTGCAGTCCATGCTGTGGGCCGCCATTGACACGGCAGCGCCGCCGGGCATTGCAGGCCTGACCCCGAGGGAGTTCCAGATATTCCTGAGGCTTGCTGGTGGCCAGACCGTCACGGAAATTGCGGCGGCGCTGCGCCTGACCGATGTCACCGTGAGTTCACACCGCGCGCGGGTGTTGCAAAAGCTCAAGCTCAGCAGCAACTCWCACTTGACCCGATACGCGATAGACCACCATTTTCTTAACTGAAAGCCATTGAGCGCAATTAGCGCAATTAGCGCAATTGGCAACTGAGCAACCTGAGAGCGCAATGGAGGCCCAGGCCTCAAAGCTTTCCTACGCACGGTGAGGCCGGCGACCCATCTGCACAATGCCGCGCATTGTCCACAATGCCTGCAATCTTCTTGCAGTATTCAATTCATCCTATTCATCGAGGGGCAGGCTGTGCAAACCACCGGGAACAACAGCAGTTCGGCCGTTTACCACTATCCACCCAAGGCGTCGCCGCTGATCGCGCTCGACTGGATTGCATTGATCCTGTTGGTGGTAGGCGGCATCAACTGGGGCCTCTTCGGTGCGCTGGGCATTGACCTGCTCGCCCTGTTGTTTGGTGCGATGACGATACCGGCTCGCGTCATGTATGGGTTGATAGGCCTGGCGTCGCTGTACGGCGTCGTGTTGCTGATGCGCCTTGCGCGCTTTGCGTGATGCCGTGGAAGCCGCCGCCGGCGGTCCAAAAAAAAGGGCAGGTAAAACTGCCCTTTTTCGCTACGGGGCGACCTCAACGGTTGCCGCCGGAGCCGCCCTGGTTGCCACCACCCTGGTTTCCACCGCTGGCCTGGCCACCTTTGCGGCCGGCTTCGCGTGCTTCCTCCGAGGTGAACTCGTGGGCATTGCCACTTTCATGCGATGCCTTRCCGCCTTCGCTGGCAATCTCGCGCTGGCGCTCCTTGTCCATGGATGCAAAACCACGGTTGGAGGTGTCGCCCTGGCTGCCCCCCTGGTTGCCGCTCTGGCTGCCCCCTTGGTTGCCGCCCTGGTTTCCACCTTGATTGCCGCCCTGGTTTCCGCCTTGGTTATTTGAAGCCATCTGATTCTCCTTGGATGAAAAAGCCCACGTGGGGCTGGTTGGACAGTGGGGGGCCGAATTGCCCGCCACAACTTCATGATGCGCACGTCTTCATGTCATGAATGTCGGTTGCAAAAATCAGCGCTTGTAGGAAAAGTTAAAGCTCAACACTGCATCGTGTGCCGGCCCTCGCGCTCGTGGCAGCAGTTGTTCACAGGCCCGGAGCATGCGAGGAGCGGGCCGTAAAAAAACGCTGCCGCGTTGCCGCACAAGGCGATACGCCCCAGCCGAAAACCAGGCCCCTGGCAAGAGTGGAAGGCACTGCGTGGTTGTTCACAAAATAATCCACGGCACGCCGGGCCCATGCGCCTCCGCTGGGGCTGCGGACGCTGTACGAATTGTCTGACGCATCACCAGGGTGCTGTTCGGCATGCGGTGTAAAACGCAGGCCGTATCGTGGCTTCCTGCTGAACCCAATTGCAAAACTGCTTATGAATTCCGCCACCAGCCAGCCTGAAACCAATCACCAGCAAAGCGTGCCCAGCACGATGCCGCCACGCTTCCCGCTGGGCGCCGGCATTCTGCTGGGGCTGGGCTTGGGCGGCTTTTTTGACGGCATCGTGCTGCACCAGATCCTGCAATGGCACCACATGCTCTCCAGCGCCGGCTTCCCCGCCAATAACGTGCGCGACCTGCAAATCAACACATTCGCCGATGGCCTGTTTCACGCCAGCACCTACGTCTTTGTGGTGTGGGGCTTGTTCTGGCTGTGGCGCACCGCGCGCCGGCCGCATTTTTTATGGTCGGCGCCCATGTTGTTTGCCAGCATGTTGATGGGCTTCGGGATCTTTAACGTGGTCGAAGGCGTCGTGGACCATCATCTGCTGGGCATTCACCATGTGAACGAAACCGTTCCTGCCGCCCAGTGGATTTACTGGGACCTGGCTTTTCTCTTGTGGGGGCTTGCCATGCTCGCAGGCGGCTGGTTCTGGGTGCACCGCCTGCGCGCCGCCATACCCTTGCCACCGGCCGCAACCTCGGCCATCCGGGCCCGCGGCGCGCAGCCGGTCGCCACACAGGGCGCGGTGCTGGAGCCCGGTGATGAAGCACCCGAAGGCACGGCAGGCACCGGGGAAGCCATCTGCCGGGAGTGCGGTGGCACAGGCCGCAACGCGGCAGGCCTTTGCCCGTCCTGCGGCGGTGATGGCAGGGTCACCGTGGCGCTGGCTGGCGGCTGATACTTTCTTCAGGTTCTTCTTGGGAAAACCGGCAAGGCAGATGCGCTGCATTTGATCTTCATCAAGGCCCGCGGCGGCGTTTGCGGCATTCTTGGCGATACCAAATACCCGACAACCGCCGGAGGCCGCCATTCACAAACATGCCAGCGTGCAGATCATCCTCGATGAGCATGCCTCCCTTTCCGCCATGCTGCGGTCCATGCTGCTCATGGTGGCGCGCGGCCCGGGTGACCATGCGCAGCGCTTCTTTGATGTCTTTCGGGCCATGCTGTTTTATATTGACGAGTTCCCCGAGCGCCTGCATCACCCGAAGGAGTCGGACCTGCTGTTCCCACGCGTGGTGCGCTCCGCGCCGGCGGTCATGGCCACGGTGCAGCAGCTGGAGCGTGACCACATGAGCGGCGAGAAAGCCGTGCGTGAGTTGCAGCACTTGCTGCTCGCCTGGGAGCTGCTGGGCGAAATTCGAAAGCCCGAGTTTGAGGCACAGTGCCGGCGCTATGTCGACTTTTACCTGGAGCACATGCGGCTGGAAGAGACGGTCATCCTGCCTGAAGCGGAGAAAGTGCTCACGGAGGCCGACTGGAAAGAGCTGGACGCCGCTTTTCAGAAAAACCGCGATCCGCTCACCGGCAAACACGCAGCCGACCCGGTGTATGACCGCCTTTTCACGCGCATTGTGATGGAGGCGCCGGCCCCCATTGGGCTGGGTGACGCCTGAAGCTTGCTGGAGATTGCCGAAAGCCAGGCTGGCCGTGCGCAAGCAGCTATTAAATCAATAGCACTATCGTTCAGATTTCAATGAATTCCTGTGGCGTAGGGTGATGGCGGGGCCGCAAGCGGGCAGGGTCCTGCGCGGTAGCGCAAATCATTCCTACACGGCGAATCAGCAACGGGCTCTGGCCGCGCGGGCGCCGGTTAAGGATAGTCAGGGTATCTTCATTAAAAGGTTCGGGTGCCGCCTGGGCCGCACTCCATGACACCTGACAGTCCAAGTCCGCCTTCCCGTCAATCATTCCGCGACGCCAACAGCAACCAGCTCAGGGCCGTCGCGGCGTACATGAAAAATCATTCACTGGTGCTGGCCACCGCCGAGTCCTGCACCGCAGGCCTGATCGCGGCGCATCTCGCAGATGTGCCGGGCGCGGGCTCCCTGCTGGAGTCGGCTTACGTGGTGTATTCACCCCAGGCCAAACAGCGCTGCCTCGGCGTGAAAGCCGAGACCATTGAGCGCCACAACCTGACCAGTGAAGAAGTGGCCGCCGAGATGGTGCGTGGCGCGATGGAAAAAAGCGAAGCCACCATGGCCATCGCCAACACGGGCGTGACCGACGACACCGACCCGAAGATTCCTGCCGGCACACAATGCTTTGCGTGGATGTTTATGGGGCGCGATGGAACCGGGGATGCAGTGTTCACGGAAACCCGCCGGTTCAGCGGAGACCGCAACAGCATCCGGGAGCAGGCCGCCGCCTATGCGCTCACGCAGATCCCGGCCCGCCACGCGGCTTTTCTGCAAACATCCCCACGGCGCGAACGCGCCGATGGATGAACCCGTCAGGCGATGAATTTCCTGTCGCGTAGCCAGTCGGCCAAACGCCCGGCAAACACCTTGTAGCCTTCTGCATTTGCGTGGATCTGGTCAGAGCGCAGCTCACTGCGGGACAGCACATACGACCAGGCATCCGAAAACAGTGGCGTGGCGGTTTCCGCGGCCACCTCGGCATACACCTCATGGTCTTTCAGTGAACCCATCGCCGCGGAAAGCAGCACGGGTTTGGGCTGCGCAATCAGCACCACCTGCGTGCTGGCCGCCGCGGTTTGCACAATCGACCGGAGCGCGGCGCGGGTGTTGTCCAGCGGCATGTTGCGCAGGAAGTCATTGCCGCCAATGCACACCAGCACCAGGCCCGGCTTGTTTTCCTGCAGCAGGGCAGGCAGGCGCGCCAGCGCACCCGCTGCCGTGTCGCCATTGATGCCTGCGTTCTGCGTGACGTAGCCGGTCAGCAGTTCGAGCTGCTGCGGGTAGCTGGCGCCCGCCGGGGCGCCGTAGCCATAGGTCAGTGAATCGCCCAGGCACAGCAGGGTCGCCTCCTTGGGCAGGGTCTTGCCTTTGGGGCCGGCCTTTTTGGAGCAGGCCGCAGCCAGCAGCAGTGCAGAGCCGGCGGCGCCCAGCAGGAGTTTGCGGCGAAAGAAGAGGTGATCGGGTGTCATGGGTCCTGCGAATCTTGTGGGCCAGCGGCGCCGGCGCCGCTGGCGGATGCATTGCTTTCGGGGTGCAGTTGCCGCCGCACATAGTCCACATGCTGGCGCAATGTGTACACCCGGTCTGAAAAGTCGAGCGAGAACTTCATGTGGCTCACCTCATGCTCGATTTTGTCGAGCCTGGCCGTCGCTTCGGCCACCTCTTGCGCAGTCAGGGTGCGCGACGTGATGTCACGCTCCATCTCCAGCAGCACGCCATAGCGGCGGTACAGCCGGTTCTTTTCCTTGAACTCAAAGAGCTTGGGCACCACCCGGAAGACCGGGATGGCGATGGCGACCAGCGGCAGCAGCACCAGCAGCAGGCGCTGAAGGGCATTGGCGGCCCAGTAAGGCAGGTAGCGCTGCAAAAACGGCCGGCCGTCGCGGTAGTAGCGCGCGGCTTCGTCAGCCAGTGGAAAGTCGGTCGCCAAGCCGTTGGGGAATTCGCCCGGGCGGTTCAGCAGCGTGGCGCCGCGGTGCACGTCGCGTGCCGCCTCCAGCAGCAGGTAGGCAAGGGCAGGGTGCAAATCCTTGTGGATCACCAGGTTGCCCCGGGTGGCCAGCAGCGTGATGTCCTGGCGCGGCCGGTCCTGGGCCGGGTCGACCGAGCCCGCTTTCAGCGTGACCAGCGACAGGTAAGGCAGGCGCCGGGTCAGCCCTTCGGCGTGTTCGATGGACACCAGGTGCGCTTCGTCCTGCCTGCCCAGCAGCATCTGCACCGCCGGTGTTTGCGGCGCGCCGATGATGATGAGCGCGTCCAGGCCTTTGGCCAGCAATGCCGTGGCGGCGGCTTGCCCGCTGTCCGCCGTGAGCGTGGCRTTGGACGGGGTGACGCCGTAGGTTTGCAACAGCTCCAGCGCCACCTTGCGTGTGCCGCTGCCTTCCACGCCGACCGCTATCTTCTTGCCGGCCAGCGGACCCAGGCCTTTGCTCAGGGCCCTGGCGAGCGTGGGTGAGGTAAACATCCAGACCGGCTCATAGCCCACCACACCCAATGACCGCAAGGGTGTGCTGGACTCAGGCTCCAGCGAATCCAGCGCCAGCAAACCGAGCCCGCCCTGCACAAATCCCACGGGTGTGCCCGCGTTCAGGCGTTCCAGGTTCTGGACGGCGCCGGTGGAAGGTTTCAGCGTCAGCGCCACGCCGTTGGCTTTTAAATAACTCTGGTATCGCAACGCGAACTGGTGCGCCGCGCCGTCAATGGAGCCGGTAGTCATTTCCACCTGGCCGGGCGGGGCCGGAAGGATCGAGCGGGAAAACATCGACAACACCAGCGCCAGCGCCGCGACGATGCCAATGGCAAGAAGGGCTGTCTGCTTGCGGCTCAGCGAGGGGATGATCAGCATGCGCACAGTCTAACCATGCCAAAGCGCATCTGGACACCACTGCAAGCGCGACGTAATGCAAGGGTAATCACTGCGTAATGACGCGGTAAAGCTCCGTTTGCCTTACACGGCATTCACAAGAGCGGGCCAACAATGGTTTCACTGAAGCGCAAAGGCCTTTGAAAGCAGCGATTCAGGAGCAGCCCCCACAGCCGCTTGCCGAACCGGAGATTTATCGCCGCCACCGCAAGTTGCCCACCGGGCTGCTGGCAATCAAACGCAAAAGCAGAAGCACTCCAAGGAGCACCCCATGAAATCGAAATTCCTCACTGTCTCGTTGCTGGCCTCAGCCCTGTTCGCCGGCCTGGGATTTGCCCCCGCCATGGCGCAGGGCACTAACACACCGGGCATTGACCAGGCGCAGCAGGCCATCAGCGCGCGTATTCAGCAGGGGCTGGCGTCCGGCCACATCACGCCGTCTGAAGCGCAGGTGCTGTACCGCCGCGACCAGGAAATCGCGGCACGCGAGGCGCGCTTCAAATCCAACGGCGTCGCCACGCAGCAAGAGCGCCAGCAATTGCGGGCCGACCTGGACGGCCTCAGCGCCGAAGTGGAACGCATGATGACCAACCGCGATGTGGTGGCGGGCCGGCCCGGCAATGCCGGCAGCACCCCAGGCATCGACAACCGTGAATTCCAGATCAGCCAGCGCATTGATGAAGGCGTACGCACGGGCCATATCACGCAGCGCGAGGCCGCCAAGCTGCACCAGCGTGAACGCCGTATCGAGCGCCATGAAGCAAGCTTCAAGGCTGACGGCGTGGTGACCCCTCAGGAGCGCCGCCAGCTGCGCAATGAGCTGGCATCACTGCGCGACGACGTCGAACGCATGATGAACAACCGCCGCCGCGGTTAAGCGGTTAAGCGAAGCGCTGTTCCGGGCGCCGCCACGCGGCGCCTGAACAGCTGCCCTGCGCAAGCAAGGCGCGCTGGTGCTCATTGAAGCGCCGGCGCGTTTTTTTTTGCGTGCTACATCGCGCGCGTTGCATTGCGCGTGTTGCACCGGCGTGGGTGGCGGGTGCTTCAGGTGTGTCATTGACCTGAATCAATACGCAAGCGGGGTGCTGCTTATAAAGTTCCCTCTTCTCTTTTTTGCGTCCATACGCAACCCACGCCATGCCCATAGAGCTTTACCGTGACGACAGGCATGCCTGCCTGATGTTCACCGACCTGATCGAAGAAGACGGCCAGGCCGTCCAGTCCAACCAGTTCCTGATTGTCGACAACGGCACCGGCGCCGTGATCGACCCGGGCGGCAACCTGGCCTTCAACGAACTGTTCCTGGGCATGTCGCGCCACTTCAGCCCGCAAAAGCTGTCTTACATCATTGCTTCCCACGCCGACCCCGACATCATTGCCTCGCTGGACCGCTGGCTCACGTCCACCCCCGCGCAGCTGGTGATCTCGCGCGTGTGGGAGCGGTTTGTGCCGCACTTCACCAAGGTCGGAAAGACCGAGCAGCGGCTGGTGGGCGTGCCCGACAGCGGCGGGCGGTTGCCGCTGGGGCAGAGCGAGCTGTGGCTGCTGCCCGCGCACTTCCTGCATTCGGAAGGCAACTTCCATTTTTACGATCCGATCAGCCGCATCCTGTTTACCGGTGACCTCGGCGTGTCGATGATGTCAGGCCGTACGGCGCAGGTGCCCGTTACCGACCTGAAACCCCATCTGCCCCTGATGGAAGGGTTTCACAAGCGCTACATGGTGTCGAACAAGGTCCTGCGCCTGTGGGTGGCCATGGCGCGCCGGCTTGATATCTCGATGCTGGTACCCCAGCACGGCGCACCGCTCAAGGGTGCGGCCATCGGCCAGTTCTTTGACTGGGCGGAGTCGCTGAAATGCGGTATTGACCTGTTCGACGAGCGCAACTACCAGGTACCCACCGGCCAGATCAGCGGCCGGGTAATGGCCTAAAGGGGCCTGAACCGGGCAGGAGGGCGTGGCCCAGCGGGGCGTGAACGATTTGCTACAACTGCAATCAGCCCGATGTGTGAACAGGCGCCTCCAATCGAGGTATGGTGACGCCTTATGCCCGAACATCTTCAAGCCCACGCCCTCCCGTGAAAAGCTCTTTTTTGACTCAACTCCGGAAATATTTGCGGTTTTTTCCTGTGGTGATGGCGGTGTGCGTGCCGCCGCTGCTGACAGGTTGCGTCACCGGCGCCAAGGCGTTTCCGGTGCAGGAAAAATTTGCCTCCACCCAGACCTATTCGCGCCTCTTTGACGCCACGCCGGCGCGCACCTGCGAAGCCTCGCGGCGCGCGCTGCTCAGCCAGGGCTACATCATCAACATGGCCAGCGCCGAACTGGTGGAAGGGCAGAAGGCCTTCCAGCCCGAGCCCGAGGCGCACCTGCAAATGGTGGTTCGCGTGGTGTGCGCACCCGACACGCCCGACGGAAAGGTGAGCCTGGGTTTTGTCACCGCGCTGCAAGACAGCTACGCGATGAAAAAGAGCAACAACTCCGCCAGCCTGGGTGTGGGCGCCATTGGTTCCGTGTCGCTGCCGTTTACCTCAGGCAATGAGTCCATGGTCAAGGTGGGCAGCGAAACCATCACGTCCGACGAGTTTTACGACCGCTTCTTTGACCTGGTGAGGCGCTACCTTGTGGCGGACGCAGCGCTGGATTGATGGAGCGGCCCGCTCCGCGCAGTCGCGCAAAAATCATTTGGAAAATTGAGGAAATGTGCCCCGATGGCAATACGGACGGGCAAGCAGCTATGAAAAACATAGCGACCGCCAATCACCTCAGCGCAGGTTGGCCTGCACCCAGCGCACGATGTCGGCCGCGCCCATGGCGCCGGCCTGGCGCGCCACTTCACGGCCGCCCTTGAACAGGGCCAGTGTGGGAATGCTGCGGATGTTAAAGCGCGCGCCCAGGTTGGGCACTGCCTCGGTATCGACCTTGGCGACGCGCACTTGCGGCTCCAGTTGCGCCGCAGCCTGCTCGTAGGCGGGTGCCATTTGCCGGCATGGCCCGCACCACGGCGCCCAGAAGTCCACCAGCACGGGGATCTGGTTGCGGATGACGTGTTTGTCGAACGCGGCTTCGTCCAGCGCGGTGGAATGCGCGGTAAACAGGGCCTTCTTGCAATTGCCGCAGGTCGGCTCGCTGCCCAGCTGGTCGCCGCGCACGCGGTTGGTGGTGTGGCAGTGCGGGCAGACGATGTGGAGAGGGTCGGTCATCAGAGGCAACTGGGGGCCGCTGMCGGCATTTCAAGCAAAGGATTTCCCGTGGGTGGCAAGGGAAGTCCGCGAGCTCCGCGCATGAAAAAGCCGCCTGAAGAGGCGGCTTGTCTTGCATTTGCGCCCGGCTCGATGTGGGCGGGGCGCTACTGATTTAATAGCTGCTTGCGCCCGTCAATCAAGCGCTGCAGGCATTTTTCCTGACAAATACTCAGGCTGCCCTGGCGGTGCGGCGCTGGCTGAAAGCCGTCTTGCGCTTGGCGGTGCTGGCCTGGTCGCCGGCAATCTTGCTGGCGAGCTGGGCGGTTTTTTGCTCGATCTGCGCGGCGAGTTTGCTCAGTGCCAGGGCGCCTGGCGCGGTGGCCTGGGCCAGCGTGTTCAGGGTGGTCACGCCGGTTTTTTCTTCAAACAGGCTGGCGTTGGCAGCGGCACGTTCCACGCCGCTTTCCAGAACCTTGACCAGCTGGCTCACCACTTGCTGTGCGCCGTTGGTCGTCAGCATCAGGCCCTTGGTGTAGTACACGCTGAAGGCCAGTTGTGCTGCCGTGGCGTTCTTGGCCGTTTCAGCCGTCAGCTCGGTACGCGACTGCTTCAGGGCACGGTTCCAGCGCTGCTCCAGCAGGACCACTGCGCGCTCGCCGCCGGCGCGGTAGGCGTTGATCACGTGGCGGGCGGTGTTGCCCGAAGACTCGATGAGGTCGGTCGCAACGGTCGAGAGGTTTTTGGCGGTCATGGTGTTTCCTTCAATGGGTTGAACAATGGTTCATCATCAAGGTTTTCCCTAGTGAGTGCGACCTACCGGGCTAGAGGGGCCCGTCCAGATTCGGTTACAGCCGGTTTTGGCGTGAAGGTGCTACGTTTTTCATAGCTGCTTGCGCGCGTCTGTGTTGGGTTGCAGCCATTTTTATGCCTTAGATGGCCTCGGCCCGGTTCACGCCGCCAAAAACAGCGCCGGGTCCACCATGGCGCGGTTCAGCATCACGCCCCAGTGCAGGTGCGGCCCCGTGACGCGGCCTGTGGCACCCACCGCGCCGACGCGCTCGCCGGTCTTCAGCGTGTCGCCAACGGCCACGCCAATCGCGCTCAGGTGGCACATCATGCTCAGCAGGCCGCCGCCGTGGTCCAGCCACACCGTGTTGCCGTTGAAAAAGTAGTCGCCCGTATCAATGACACGGGCAGGCAGCGGCGCCACCACCGGCGTGCCCGTGGCAGCGGCGATGTCCATGCCGCTGTGCGGGTTGCGCGACTGCCCGTTGAAGACGCGCCGCAGCCCGAACGAGCTGGAGCGGCGCCCCGGCACCGGCACCTGCATGCGCAGCGGCGTTTGCGGCAAGGGCTCGCTGAAGGTCGCCATCACCACTTCCTGGTGTGCGCGCTCGCGCTCGTAGCGCGCCTGGTCCTCGGGTGACAAATCCACCGTGCCGGGCGCCACCTTGAGGCGCTGCTCCAGGTAGTGCTTGGGCGCCACGGTGTAAGACAGCTGCTGCTGGCTGCCGTCCGGCGTCTGTACCGTGATGCTGGCCTCGCCGGGCTCTGCAGATAA
>NZ_JBFUBD010000028.1:0-25482 GCF_056405935.1 Polaromonas sp. P1_E3 | reverse complement strand
CTCGTCCCCTTGCTGCTGCAGGTCAGCCTGGACTATTCACCGCTGCAGGCGGGGATGATGATGGTGCCGGTGGCCGTGGCCAGCATGCTGGTCAAACGCGTCACCACACCGTTGATCACGCGCTACGGCTACCGCAGGGTGCTGGTGACCAATACCGCACTGGTGGGGCTCGCCATGGCAAGCTTCGCGTTCGTGACACCGGCGCAGCCCCTGTGGCTGCACATCCTTCAGCTGGCGTGTTTTGGCGCGGTCAACTCGATGCAGTTCACGGCCATGAACACCGTCACTTTGCGCGACCTGGACAGCAGCATGGCCAGCAGCGGCAACAGCCTGCTGTCCATGGTCCAGATGCTGGCCATGAGCATGGGCGTGGCCGCTGCAGGTGCGGTGCTGGCCGCTTTCACGGGCTTCTTTGGGGCCGGCGAGGCCGTACAAACGCTGCATTCCTTCCAGGCGACGTTTGCTGCGATGGGGCTGATCACGCTGGCGTCAGCGGGAATTTTCTGGCAGCTGTCGCCGCAGGTGAGGGTGGTGAAGAAGGCTGAGGCGACTGAAGCCTCGGGGCAGGGATAGTTCCGGTCGATACGGTAGCCCCCTGCCTGGACGAGAGGCCCGCCGGGACAGGCCCGGCCAGGGCAAGCTCAACTCACCAAGGCTAAAGCCGCAAAATCCCCAACCCTTTCGCCCAACCCGGCGGTCACCAATTCGACTCCGTCGGTCAGCGCGGGCAGCTTTCCCTGAATCTGTGCCTGAAGGCGCGGCAACAGGTAGTCACGGTGATTCAGGAACACACTGCCTCCCATGCTGATGCGCTGGAGATCCAGTGTGGCAACGAGGTTGTAGAGGGCGCGGCCCATCACCCGGCAGAGTTCGTCGACCATCACCGTAGCGCCGGCATCGCCCGCGCGCGCGGCGGCAAAAAGGCTGACTGCGCCGGCGTGGCCCGCGCCGGCAAAACGCCGCTCCATCGCATTGCCCGCCACCAGCGACTCGAGATCGCCGATGTTGCCGCAGCCGCACAGTGCGTCCTGGTTGTCGCTCACAAACATGTGGCCGGCATGGCCGGCGTTGCCGTGCTTGCCGCGCAGCACACGGCCATCGACACACAGTCCCACCCCGACGCCGGTGCTCCAGGTCACATAAGCACAGTGCTCCAGGCCTTGCAGGGCACCCCAGCGGCGCTCGGCCTCCAGGGCGGCGATGCCGTCGTTTTCCACGCGCACGTTGGGAAAAGCCTGGCGCAGTGGAGCCTCCAGTGGCACGCTGAGCCAGTCATTGGGCAAGCCGCGCGCCTTGCCGGCCATGCCGCCACAGATGTTGGGGGTCGTCAGTTCAATCAGGCCGCCGTGCAGCTGGAACGGCCCGCATGATGCGACGCCCACTGCCGAAACGGCGGAGGGCTCGACCCCGGCTTCGACGCAGCTGCGCGCGATCAATGCCAGAACCTGTTGGCCCAGCGCATCGCGGCTGCCTTGCTTGACGGTGGCTTCGGTCACCCGGCCGCGTACGCCGTGCTCGTCGGCAACGCTGACAGCCACCTTGGTGCCGCCAACGTCAACGCAGATCAGGGGCGCGGAGCCCTTGGGCAACGAGGGAATCGGGACGGTCGTCGGGGAAGGGGAATTTGCGTTCAAGGCCGGAATCTCCAGGAGTGGGCAGGGCGGGTCAATTTATACGCGGGCACTGAAAAAATGAATGCTATCTGCGGTCAGAAAGATGGCGCGTAGTCTTTGGGCGCAATCGGGCTCAAATGAGTTTGGCAACCAGCGTGGCGATAAGGCTCAGCAACACAGTGGTCGCAAGGGGAATAAACCATTCCCGGCCAAATAACCTGAAGCGGAAATCGCCGGGCAGCCTGCCGAAGCCCAGCTTGTGCAGCCACGGCGTGAGGCCGCTGATGACCACCAGGACCAGAAAAATGACGATCATCCAGCGAATCATGGAGGTGCTTTCATAAGGGCATGGTGAGGCGGCGCCTACAAAGTGTGGCTTCTGTCGCCTTGCGAAAACCCCGAAGCCTGCCAGCCCGAATAGGGATGGTCCGCAGAGTCCACCGCAAAACCGACGACCTTGAAAAGCTCGCCCATTTCATGCTCGTTCACCAGCTTTTGCAGCATGGCCCTCTCCTGCAGGCTGGCATTTTCCATCCCGTCCAGCACGCCGCAGTTCAGCAAAAACCGCCCCTGGCTGGTGTAGCCCAGCACCTGCAGGCCGGCTTCCTGGCCGGCCAGTGCAACACTGGTGAAGTTGACATGCGCCGTGATGTCCTTGTCGCCCACTTCCGCCAGGGCATCGGCATCGGCCAGGTGGCCGCGGTGGCACATCAATGTACCCATGCTGCGCTGCGGATGGTAGTACTCGCGCTCTGGAAAACCGTAGTCGAGCAGGAACACGGCGCCCGTATCCAGCCTGTCGGCCAGTGTCCGAATGAATCCCTCAGCCTCGGGATGAATTTCGGTGACGTAATCGTGTTCGCCTTCCACTTCGACGGGCGGCCGCAGCGTGGTGGGGCTGTCGGCGTAGACAAAGCCTCCCTGAAACCTGGCCACGCCGCGTTCATGCCAGACTTTGTCAAGCCGTGCCAGCATTTTCACGGGCATCGCGTCCAGCACTTCGTTGCCCACGACCACGCCCCGCATCTGCGCGGGCAGCTCGGCCACCCACTCCACTTTGCCGGCAAAGGCCTGCAGACGCTCCTGCTGGCGCTCGCGCAGGCTGCCCGAAAGATCAACGATGTGGTATTGCACGGCCGAGTCGCCCAGTGCCTCCAGCAACTGCTGCGCCAGCGCGCCCGAGCCGGCGCCGAATTCCCAGATTTCCGCAGTGCCGGTTGCCGACAGCGCTTCTTTCACCTGCCTGGCCAGCGCCCGGCCAAAGTGGGCGGACATCTCCGGGGCGGTCGCAAAATCGCTGCCTGACTGCGGCATCAGGCCGAATTTGCGGGAGGCATTGGCGTAATAGCCCCAACCGGGCGTGTAAAGCGCCATTTCCATGAAGCGGTCAAAGCCGATCCAGCCGCCGGCAGCGTCAATGGCCCTGGCAATATGGACGGCAAGGCTGGTCGGTAAAATGGGGGGATTGGTCGTCTGGGTCATTGTTTGTCACCGCCTGCAATTGTCGGCGATACGTCCTTGACCCTTTGCCAAACCCCACCATCCATGACGCCCACCCCTCCATCATCCCGACCCGTTGTCCTCGTGACCGGCGCCGCAAGGCGGCTGGGCCGCGATATCGCGCTGGCACTCGCGGCCGGGGGCTGGCAGGTAGCGGTACATTACCGCAGTTCTGAAGAGGATGCTATCAAAACAGTAGCTGCTTGCGCACAACTGTCGGGCGCTGCAGCCGCTTTTCATGCGGATTTAAACGACGAGGCTGCGGTGCGTGGCCTGTTGCCGGCCGTGGTCGAGCGCATGGGGCAAGTCGATGCCGTGGTGAACAACGCCTCGACCTTTGAGCAGGACAGCGCTGCCAGCTTCGGCTTTGCCGCCCTGGACCGGCACCTGCACAGCAACACCGGCGCGGCCATCGTGCTGGCCCAGGCCCTGCATGCGCATGTGGCTTCGCGGGGCGCCACGGGAGCTGTGGTCAACCTGCTGGACCAGAAGCTCTGGAACCAGAACCCCGATTTCTTCAGCTATACCCTTTCCAAGGCCGCACTGGAAGCGGCCGGCACCATGCTGGCGCTTGCGCTGGCCCCGCAGGTCCGCGTGGTGGGCGTTGCACCCGGGCTGACGCTGACCAGCCACCTGCTGACCGATGAGCAATTTGAGGCCCGCCACAAGCTGTCCCCGCTGGGCCGGTCGTCCACCGCCGCCGACGTGGCGGCCACGGTGAAATTCGCGCTCGAAAACAGCTCCATCACCGGCACCACGCTGCTGGTGGACGGCGGCCAGCACCTGATGAAGTTCGAACGCGATTTTTCGCTGATGTGAGCCATCGGCAACGGCTTACACATCACTTCATCCGACCCATTACAGACTGGCACCATGTTCAACTCCCGGGGTACCCAGATCCTGAACCTCACCGGCTTGCGTTTTGACGCCAACCTGGGGATTCTTGATCACGAAAAAACCGCACCGCAACCGATCCAGGTCGATGCCGAGCTGAACCTGGGGGCGCAGCCACTGCTGCCCCATGACGACGACATCCACCATGTGCTGGRCTATCGCAAGGTGCGCCAGATCATCATCACCGAATGCACCTCGGAACACGTCAACCTGCTGGAAAGCCTGATCGGCAAGCTGGCGCACCGGCTGATGAAGTTGCCCGGCGTGGTGGGGGTGCGGGTGAAGATTGCCAAGCTCGAAATTTTTGACGACTGCGAAGTGGCGATTCGCATTGAGACGGGACAGTGGTGAACGATATGGACAACGATGTGAATACAGTCTGGGAAGAAGCCGTCGGGCAATTTGAGCGCGACGAAAGCGCTGCGCGCGTGCAAAACAGCATGAAGATCGAGCGCGAAGACCACAAGCTCGAAAAACGCCTGTGCCGTGAAGTCGGCCGCGCCATCGTCGACTTCAACATGATTGAAGAGGGCGACAGGGTCATGGTGTGCGTCTCGGGCGGAAAAGACAGCTACGCCATGCTCGACATTTTGCTGAAACTGCAAAAGCGCGCCCCCATCAACTTCGAACTGGTGGCCGTCAACCTCGACCAGAAACAGCCCGGTTTTCCCGAGCACATCCTGCCCGACTACCTCGGAAAACTCGGCGTGCCTTTCCACATCGAAAACCAGGACACCTACAGCATCGTCAAGCGCGTGATACCCGAGGGCAAGACGCTGTGTTCGCTGTGCTCACGCCTGCGCCGCGGCATCCTGTACCGCGTGGCGGGCGAATTGGGCTGCACCAAGGTCGCGCTGGGGCATCACCGCGACGACATGCTGCAGACGTTTTTCCTCAATATGTTTTTCGCGGCCAAGCTCAAGGGCATGCCGCCCAAGCTGGTGAGCGACGACGGCAAGAATATTGTCATCCGCCCCATGGCCTATGTGACCGAAAAAGACCTGACACGCTGGGCGCAGGTGCGTGAATTTCCCATCATTCCGTGCACGCTGTGCGGCAGCCAGGAAAACCTGCAGCGCAAGCAGGTCGGCAACATGCTGCGCGAATGGGAGAAAAAATTTCCCGGCCGGCTGGAGAACATGTTTGCCTCACTGCAGAACATCGTGCCGTCGCACCTGATGGACAACAAGCGCCACGACTTCAAGGGAATCAAGGCCACCGGCATTGCCGACGCCGACGGTGACAAGGCCTTTGATGCAGAGGAGTTTCGCGAGCCGGCTTTGCCGGGCCTTTCAGTCATTGGCATCCAGCCCAGCTGACTATCTGAATCACTCAACACGGAGGTTTTATGAAACGATCATCTCTCCTTGTTTTTGCCATGGCAGCCATGGCACTCTTCATGACCGGCTGTTCCAGCATGCGGGTGGTCGACAGCGACGTCACCGCTTTTTACAACTGGAACGGTGCCCCACCGGCTCCCGGCACGCCTTACCGGTTTGAGCGCCTGCCTTCCCAGCAGGCCCCGGGCTCGCCCCAGGACGCCATCGAAGGGCAGGCGCGCGCCGCGCTGGCCAAGGTGGGCATGGAACTCAACCCGTCGGCCGCACGCTACAGCGTGCAGGTTGTGGCCACCACCCAGATCATCGACCGCGGCCCCTATGGTTACAGCCCCTACGGCGGTTTTGGGTTTGGAAGCGGTGTGTTCGTGGGCGGCGGCAGCCGCGGCGCCGGGGTCGGCCTGTCGTTCCCGATCGGCGGCGGCGGAATCTCGGAGTCGACCTATTTCAAGCGCGAGCTGAGCATCGTGATGCGCGACCTTCGCACCAACCAGGTCGCCTTTGAAACGCGGGCCCTGCACGATGGCGTATGGTCGGACACCCCGGCTGTGCTGCCAGCCATGCTGGACTCGGCGCTGCGCGGCTTCCCGCAGCCGCCGCCTGGTACGCGCCGCATCAATGTGGAGATCCCAAGGTAGATGTGGCCCCCACGCTTGTCGCTTCGCGTACTACGCTGCCCCCCGGGGGGGGCGCTGCGCCTGCGGCCCGGCAAAGCCGGTTCCGCGGCCCTGGCTGGCTTAACACCGCTTCTCGCTTCTATTACCTTCGTGTTGGTGTGTCATGACTGAAGTGACGCGTGTTATTGCCATACGGCATGGTGAAACCACCTGGAATGTGGACACCCGCATCCAGGGCCACCTGGATATTCCTCTCAATGACATTGGACGCCGGCAGGCTGAGCGCATGGCGCTCGCGCTGGCCGGGGAACCCATCACCGCCATCTATGCCAGCGACCTGACACGCGCCTGGGAAACCGCGCAATACCTGGGGCGTGCGCTCGGCATCGAGGTGACGCGTGAGGAAGGCCTGCGGGAGCGCGGGTTTGGCGACTTTGAAGGGAAAACCTTTTCGGAGATCGCAGCCTTGCTGCCCGARCAGTCGATGCGGTGGCGCAAGCGGGATCCGGAGTTTGCCCCTGCCGGCGGCGAGTCGCTGCTGGATTTGCGCAGCCGGGTGGTGGCCACCGCCGAGCGCCTGGCGGCCGCGCACCCGGGCGAGCTGATCGCCATGGTGGGCCACRGCGGGGTGATGGACGTGCTGTACCGGGCCGCCACGCGGCTGGACATCCAGGCCCCGCGCACCTGGTCGTTGGGCAACACGGCCATCAATCGCCTGCTCTGGACGCCCCAGGGCTTTTCGCTGGTGGGTTGGGCCGACACCCAGCACCTGGACGGCATTGCGCTGGATGACGGATTTGCCGGCGGCGAGGCCGGTTCCGGTGTCGGCGCACAATAGGCACAAAACACACTTCAATGCATCCATGAGCACCCTGCCACCTCCTCTGGCCGAACTGATCGGCAAATCGGTCAACGAAATCGATACGCCCGCCCTCGTCATCGACCTGGACGCCATGAAGCGCAACCTTGCGCGCATGGCCGAATTTGCCAAAAAGCACAATGTCCGCTGGCGTCCCCACGCCAAGCTGCACAAAAGTGCCTCACTGGCCAAGGCGCAGATGCGCGCCGGCGCCATCGGCGTGTGTGTGCAAAAAACCGCCGAAGCAGAGATCATGGTGGCCGGCGGCATCACCAATGTCTACATCAGCAATGAGGTGATTGCCCCGGCCAAGCTGGCCCGCGTCGCCGCGCTCACCCAAAAAGTCGCGGCCCAGGGCGGCCAGCTTTCCATCGCGGTGGACAGCACGGAGGGCGTGATCCGCCTGGCGCAAGCCATGACGGAGGCCCGCACCAAAAACAAGAGCGCGGGCGCCACCGTGATTGACGTATTTGTGGAAATCGACGTCGGCCAGGGCCGCTGTGGTGTGGAACCCGGTGCAGCCGCCGTGACGCTGGTGCTGGAGATCCGTAAACACCCGGCGCTGCGGTTTGCCGGCTTGCAGGCCTACCACGGCAAGGCCCAACACATGCGCAGCGCCCAGGAAAGGCGCGATGCGATTACCAAGGCGGTGGAAGCCGTCCTCCTGACGCGCAAACTGATCGAAGCACAGGGGATCACGGTAGACCTTGTCACAGGCGCCGGCACCGGCAGCCTGATGCTGGAGGCCGCCAGTGGCGTCTACGGCGAACTGCAGGCCGGCTCCTTCCTGTTCATGGACGCCGATTACGCCCAGAACGAAAGAGACCCGTCGCAGCCGCAGTTTGAACATGCGCTGTTCGTCAAAACCCAGGTGATCAGCACGCACGGCGGCCATGCGGTATGCGACGCCGGCCATAAAAGCCACGCCATTGATTCCGGCCTGCCGCTGGTGCATGCCTTCGACAATGAAAGCGAGCTGACCTATTTCAACGGCGGTGACGAGCACGGCATCTTGCGGCCCGCGGGCGACAGCAAGCGCCTGCCGGGCCTGGGCAGCATGTTGTGGCTGATTCCCGGCCACTGCGACCCCACCGTGAATTTGCACGACGCCATGATCGGCGTGGCCGGTGGCCTGCGCCACGGCACAGTGCAGCGCATTTACCAGGTMGACGCCCGCGGCGCGCTGACCTGACTGCCTCTGAGCGTGAGGCAGCGCGCCTAGAAGTTCACGCCGTAGACGGCGTACATCGGTGACGGCGCGCCATTGATTCGCCCGCCCCGGTACTCTGCCTCGCGTGCCGACTGCAGCACCGCTTCATTGAGCTCGGCATGGGTTGACGACAGGACCCGCGCATCCAGCAGTTTGCCTTCGGCGTCCAGCAACGCAATCACGACAACGCGGCCATGAATGCCCTGCGCACGGTAAGCTTGCAATGCGTCCAGCGAGCCGGGCTTACGAACGCGTGCAATCGAGATTTTTTGCCCCATGCCATCACCGTCCTGCATTTGCGGCGCCTGCGGATGATCAGCGTAGAGCTTTCCCATCTGCCGGTACAACTCGGGGAACTCCGGCAGGCTGGAAGTGGACGCCAGGGGTACGGCCGGATTGGGCGTGCGCGGCGTGGGAGTCGGGCTGGCGCAGCCGCCGGTAGCGGCCACCCCACACAATATCAGCGCAAAGGAAATCAGTGAACGGCAGGACATGGCGCTTCTTCAGGGTTTGGATTTGGGCTTGGCGGCACTCACACGCTCGGAGATCCGCGAATTGATGGCCCTGAGCTCCTCGCCGATCACCAACATGCGGGCCTGGCTGGCCGCAGCCGCGGTCGCGTCCTGCGCAGCGTGTGCCACCGCCAGCTGGATTTGCATCATTTCCACCATCAGGCTATTGGCGCGTTTGACGTCGCGCATGCCAGCGCCGACTTTGTCATTGCCGGGAATATCCAGCGGGGCCAGGGCGCGCTGCACAGCCTGGTAGCCCGGCAGGTGCCGTGTTTCTATGGCCTGGATAAATTCCGGCTCGGGCATCTTGCCTTCCCGAAAGGCCTTGACGTCTGCTTGAAAGTCTTTTTCCGCGGCTTGCATCGCGGGCAAAATGCGGGTCAGCCCGGCCTGGAATTCAAACAGCTGCCGATGGTGCACGGCAGGCGTCGGCGTTGTAGCCACCAGAGCGGCCACTGCGGTGGCCGACAGCAACGAACCGATAGCCGCCGTTGAAAGCCGCCGCGCCGGTGTGGCAACAGCGGCGATTTTTTCGGTCAGCACCCATGCCAGTACACATCCTGCAATGAGGCCCCCCACGTGGGCGGCGTTATCGATACCCTGCTTGCTGAAACCCTGAACGAGGGCATACGCCAGAAACACGCCCTGACTGGTCATCACGTTCTTGCTGGTAATGCCGGGTATTTGTCCGCGATGCTGGTGCACCGCCACCAGCAACGCCCCCAGGACACCAAACACCGCGCCGGAAGCACCGACGGAAACGGATTGCTGGGCAGAAAAATGCAGGCTGAGCGCACTGCCGGTGAGCGCACTGGCCAGGTAGATCAACAGGAACTGAAAGTTGCCATGAAGCCGGTTGAGTTGGACCCCGGCCTGCCACAAGCCCAGCATATTCAATGCGAGGTGCAGAAAGCCGCCGTGCAGAAAGGTGGCCGTCAACAGACGCCAATACTGGCGGTCTTCCACCACGGACGCCGCCGAATTGGCGCCCCAGGCCAGAAGCTCCGACGGCAGGGGCTTGAACGCGCTGATTCCGGCGCCGAGATTGGCCAGCCAGACGGCGATGTTCACGCCTACCACCAGGTAAAGCGCCCACGTCATGGGTGTGAGTTCCTTCAGGCGGGCGTCGAAATCTTCCACGGCCTTGAGTTCAGCGGTCCGCTGCTCCATCGCCTGCATAAAGCCCTGTCCGCCGTAGGTAGCAAAGGCCTGCGTCGCGGCCATGATCGCGTCGGGGTGGTCTTTGGTCCGTACGCTGTTCAAGAGAATGCAAAGCCGCTTTTTACGGCTGCCCCACCACCATTTGTCTTTCACATGAGGTGCGAGCGACACGTTGATCGACGTGTGGCCCTGCGCAGACTGCGTCTCGATATCTGACACCTCAGTCCACGCGATGGTCCTGTTTTTCAGTACGGCGGCGCTGATGCCTTCAGGCCCTACCCGCAAGGCGGGATGACCGCCAACCAGCTGGCGCCCGAACAGCCACACAAGCCACAGCAGGCCCCCCAGGGAAAATACCCGCCATCCCGGAAAGCCGGTAAACGGGACAAAAAGCAGCATCAAGATGGGAATGACGGCCAGGAATGAAAAGAGGATCGTCAGTGTTCCCGTGGTGCTGCGCCACGATGACGGAAACTCACGCACATAGTCAGGCGCATCAGCCTCGCCCGCCATTTCGGCCGACGGAACGGTATCCGGAAATTCCACGGTTCCCCCTCCTGCCCTGCCAACTTGACGGGCTGGTTAATTGCTCAGGTGCCGGCGCCGAAGAAGTCTTGACCCTGCTGGGGCGGCGCCACACCCAGGTGGCGGTAGGCGGCCAGCGTGGCGATGCGTCCGCGCGGTGTGCGTTGCAGGTAGCCCTGCTGGATCAAATAGGGCTCGATCACGTCTTCGATCGTGTCTCGCTCCTCGCCAATGCTGGCGGCGATGTTGTCCAGGCCTACCGGGCCGCCATCGAAGCGGTGAATGACGGCTTCGAGCAGCTTGCGGTCCATCACGTCGAAGCCTTGCGGGTCTACGTCGAGCATGGCCAGCGCCTTGTTGGCGATGTCCAGAGAGATGTGGCCGCTGCCTTTGACGTCGGCGTAGTCGCGCACGCGGCGCAGCAAGCGGTTGGCAATGCGCGGCGTGCCGCGCGAGCGGCGGGCGATTTCAAAGCCGCCCTCTTTGTCCATGGGTGCGTTCAGCAGCTTGGCGCTCCGCGTAACGATACGGGCGAGTTCGTCGGGCGTATAAAACTCCAGGCGGGCGACGATGCCGAAGCGATCACGCAGCGGGTTGGTCAACATGCCGGCGCGCGTGGTGGCGCCCACCAGCGTGAAGGGCTGCAGGTCCAGCTTGATGCTGCGCGCCGCCGGGCCTTCGCCGATCATGATGTCGATCTGGTAGTCCTCGAGCGCGGGGTAAAGGATTTCTTCCACCACCGGGCTCAGGCGGTGGATTTCGTCGATGAAAAGAACGTCGTTCTTTTCGAGGTTGGTGAGAAGCGCCGCCAGGTCCTTGGGCTTTTCCAGAACCGGGCCCGATGTTTGACGCAGGTTCACGCCCAGCTCATGCGCAATGATGTGCGACAGCGTGGTCTTGCCCAGACCGGGCGGGCCAAAGAGCAGCACATGGTCGAGCGCCTCGCTGCGCTTCTTGGCCGCGCCGATGAAGATCTCAAGCTGGTCGCGCACCTTGGTCTGACCGACGTACTCGTCAAACAGCTTGGGGCGCAGCGCGCGCTCAATCGCCTCCTCGCCGGGCGAGGCCGGCGTGGCCGACATCACACGCTTGGCGGGCGGAAAGTCGCCGGGGGAAAAATCATCGGTCTGAATGGTCATAGGACCCCCACGCTTTTCACTGCGTGTAATGCGCTGGGCCCCGAGGGGGCCGCTGCGCCTGCGGCCCGGCAAAGCCGGTTCCGCGGCCCTTGCTGGGTTAGAGAGCCCCCACGCTCAGTCACTCTCATTTTGCCAACGCCTTCAGCGCCAGCTTGATGCCGTCACTCACGCCAATATCTTTGGGCAACGCCTTCAGGGCCAGCGCTGCATCGCGATCGCTGTAGCCCAGCGCCACCAGTGCCTGCAGGATGTCCGACTGGGCATCGTTGGCCACGCTGACCTGGATGCCGATGTCGGCGCCCAGCTTGCCTTTCAGTTCGAGCAGCAGGCGTTCGGCGGTTTTTTTCCCGATGCCGGGCACCTTGATGATGCGTCCGGCTTCCTGCTGGGTGACCGCTTGGGAAAGCTCTTCAACACTCATGCCGCTGAGCACGCTGAGCGCGGTGCGGGGGCCCACCCCGGAAATCTTGATGAGCTGGCGAAAGGCGGCACGTTCTGTGGCGCTGCCGAAGCCGTAGAGGATTTGTGCGTCTTCGCGCACCACAAAGTGCGTCAGCAGGCTGACTTTTTCGCCCAGCCCGGGCAGGTTATAGAAGGTGCTCATGGGCACCAGCACTTCATAGCCGACGCCGTTGCAGTCCACCAGGATTTCCGGGGGATTTTTTTCGGCCAGCTGGCCTGAGAGTCTTCCAATCATGGGCAAATCTTATCAGTCGGGCGCGGCTGGGCGTTTGGGCGGACAATTGCGTTTTGGCCCGGCGCCACCGCCGGTATTGGCCCTTTTTTTCAGGAAACCCACCGCCTTGATTCTTCGCCACACCTTCACGCCGCCCAACAACACCCGCATGGGCCACCTGTGCGGCCCCATGGACAGCCATATCCGCACCATCGAGGCGGCGCTGGACGTCACGATCGCGCACCGCTTCGAGCAGTTCAAGATCGACGGCACCAAGGTGAAGGCGACCCAGGCGCTGGAAGTGCTGCAGGCTTTGTACGAAATCGCGCAGCGCCCCATAGAGCCCGAAACTGTGCAATTGATGCTGGCGGGAGACGGCGTGGGCGGCATCGCACCCGACGGCGCTGCGCTGTCGACCCGGCGCGCCGACCTGCGCGCCCGCACCGCCAATCAGGGCACCTACCTGGAAAACATCGCTACGCACGACATCACCTTCGGCATAGGCCCGGCCGGCACCGGCAAAACCTACCTGGCCGTGGCCTGCGCGGTGGATGCGCTGGAGCGCAGCACGGTGCAACGCATCGTGCTCACGCGTCCGGCGGTCGAAGCCGGCGAACGCCTGGGCTTTTTGCCGGGCGATTTAAGCCAGAAGGTGGACCCCTACCTGCGCCCGCTGTATGACGCGTTGCACGAGCTGATGGGTTTTGAGCGTGTGCAAAAAGCCTTTGAGCGCCAGCAGATTGAGATTGCGCCGCTGGCCTTTATGCGCGGCCGTACGCTGAACCATGCCTTTGTCATCCTGGACGAAGCGCAAAACACCACCCCTGAGCAGATGAAGATGTTCTTGACCCGTATCGGCTTTGGCAGCAAGGCGGTGGTGACGGGCGACATCAGCCAGGTGGATTTGCCGCGTACGCAATTGAGCGGCCTGGTCGACGCCGAGCGCGTGCTCAAGCGCGTCAAGGGCATTGCGATCACGCGCCTGACCAGCGCCGACGTGGTGCGCCACCCGTTGGTCGCCCGAATTGTGGATGCGTACGACAAGACGCGGCCTGGCGCCGCAGCCGAAGTTGCTACAGATTCGATAGCTGCTCCCGCACGACGCGCAAGCGCCCGGAGCCGAAATGGCTCTTAAAAACCTGAGCTTGTCCTTGCAGTTTGGCGACCTGAAAGACGCCGCCCGCCACCGCGCCGCCTTGCCGCGCCACAGCGTGGCCCGCTGGATCCGCCACGCGCTGGCGCACGACGGCGAGATCACGGTGCGTATCGTGGACGCTGAAGAAGGCCAGGCACTGAACCGCGACTACCGGCAGCGCGACTACGCCACCAATGTGCTGACCTTTGACTACACCCGGGAACCGGTGGTCACGGCCGACCTGGTGCTGTGCGCGCCGGTGGTGGCCAAAGAGGCCAAGGAAAATAAAAAAAAGCTGCAGGCCCACTACGCCCACTTGCTGGTGCACGGCACGCTGCACGCGCAGGGCTGGGACCACGAGACCGGCGAAGCCGATGCCGAGGCCATGGAAGCGCGGGAAATCGAAATCCTGGCCGGCCTGGGCATCCAAAACCCTTACCGCTGAGATTCAAAGATTATTGGGCTGCGGGCCAATAAGGACAGGCGCAAGCAGCTATTTAATTGATAGCGGGCTCACGTACCCGGCGCAACCTGGAGTGGAATGGTCACCGGCCCGTCATTGACCAGGTGCACCTGCATGTCGGCCGCGAACCGCCCGGTTTCAACGTGTGGGTGCAGGCCGCGGGCCTGGGCCACAAAATAGTCGTACAGCCGCCGTCCCTCGTCAGGCGGGGCCGCGCCGGTAAAGCTGGGCCGGTTGCCGCCCGAAGCATCGGCGGCCAGCGTGAACTGGCTCACGACGAGCAGGCCGCCTTTGACGTTTTGAACCGACAGATTCATCTTCCCAGCGTCATCCGAAAAAATCCGCAACTTCAATATCTTGGCCAGCAGCTTGTCAGCCTGCGCCTCCACGTCGCCGCGCTCCGCGCACACCAGCACCAGCAGCCCGGCGCCAATCTGGCCGACGGTTTCACCGGCAATCACCACGCGGGCCTCAGCCACGCGCTGCAGCACCGCCTTCATCAGTCGGTCACGCCGGCCGCGACGAAAAGCGGCTTGCCGACCGGGCCGGAAAGGAAGCTGACGAACTGCTGGGCCACGTCCTGCTGTTTGCCGGAAGCCAGCGGCGCGGCGGTGTAAGACGTGTAGTTCTGCACCTCGGCCGGCACCGGGCCGACAAACTTCAGGCCCTTGTCCCTGTACAGAAGAATTTCGGTCATCGCCCCAAAGCCGATCTCGCGCCCCTTGCCCTTGAGCACATGTTCCATGACGGAAGCGCCGTCCGGGTAGCGTGTGGTCTTTCCCTCGACTTGCGTATACACGTCCATCTTCTTGAGGAGGCCTTCCAGGTACAAGCCGGTGGATGCGCGGTTGAATACCAGCGAGTCCGCTTCCAGAACCGAGCGCTTTAATGCGTCGGCAGTGGCGATATCGGGTACCGGTGCGCCTTCACGCACCGCCACACCCATTCCGACGCGGCCGACGTTGGCACGTGTTTCCGCCAGCTGGCGCGCCGCGGCAAATTCGCCAATGACGGCGGGCGGCGCGATCACCACATCAAAGGCCGGGTTGCTTTCCATGCGCTTTTTCAGCTCGGGCGCGGTGTTGAAAGTTATTTTGGCGGCATGGCCGGTCTGTTTTTCAAAAGCGGCCACAGCTGCCTTGAGGCCTGGCTCGATGGCGCCGGCGCTCAGCACCTGAAGCTCTGCCGCCTGCACGGCGGCGCTGACGGTTGCGCAGGCAAGCACATGGGCGGCAAACGCAAGAAGGGTTCGTTTCATCAAAGCTCCTGGGTAGATGGGGAAGTGTGTGGAAGTGGAAAAATTATCGGCGGGGCAAAAAGAGCCGCGGGCCATCAAGCCAGGTCGGCCTCGTCGTCGAAGTGGGTTTCCACGTCGCTGGGCAGCAGCTCGATGCTCGCGCGCAGGCCCGGCACGGCGCTCATCAGGGCCTGCTCAACGCTGGTGCGAACGGCCGCGGCACGGCCCAGCGACCAGCTGGCCGGCACGTGCATGTGCAGGTCGACAAAGCGCCGCTGGCCGGCGCGTCGCGTTTTCAGATGGTCAAAACGGATGGCGGGGCGGCCGAAGCCGTCCAGCGTTTTCTGGATGTCGGCCAGCACCTCGGGCTCCACCGCCTCGTCCATCAGGCCCTGCGATGAACGCCAGACCAGCTGGCCGCCCTCCCACAGGATATTCAGGGCCACTCCGATGGCCACCACGGCGTCCAGCCACAGCCAGCCGGTCAGCATGACAGCGACGATGCCGACCACCACGCCGGCTGAGGTCCAGACGTCGGTCACCAGGTGCCTGGCATCAGCTTCAAGGGCGATGGACCGGTGCAGCCGGGCGGAGCGGAACATCGCCCAGGCCAGCAGCCCGTTGAGTGCCGAGCTGCCGGCGGACAACGCCAGGCCCCAGCCAAGCTGCTGCAGCGGCTGTGGGTTGAGCATGCGGTGTGCTGCAGCCCAGATGATGGCCACCGCCGCGCCCACAATCAGCGCGCCTTCGAAACCCGACGAGAAATACTCCGCCTTGTGGTGGCCGTAGGGGTGGTCGTCATCAGCCGGGCGCTGCGCGATCGTGACCATAGCCAGGCCAAAGAGGGCGCTGGCCAGGTTCACGAAAGACTCCATCGCGTCGGACAGCAAGCCCACCGAATCCGTGATGTACCAGGCCGCCGTCTTGAGAACGATGGTGACCACGGCCACCGCCACGGAGGCCCGCAACAGGCGTTGCGGTGTCAGGGACTGCCAGTCAGGAAAATTCATCCTTGCATTGTGGGGGTAGGGGACGGTCGGGTAAAAGACCGGAGAAGGGCGGTCGCGGATGGCGAGACCCTTCCGATGAATCGTAACAAAAGGTAATGGATAATCTGCTAAAGGGATCTTCATGAAACATCGCTATCTGACAGCCTTGGCCGGACTGATGCTTGCAGCCGTGCAGGCCACCGCCCAAACCCCGCCGGAGCCTGCCGCGGCCGCTCCGGCCACCCCGGCGGCCGCCGAGGCATCGGCTACACCCGCTTCTGTACCCTTGCCCCCGCCWCCACCCGCCCCCGGGCAGGCCGGCTTTCTGAAAACCCTGCGCGGCGATGTCAAGCTGCAGGAGGCCGGCGGCGCTGCGCGGCCGGCAAAGGCGGGAGACCCCGTGTTGCCCGCCGGCCGCATCGTCACAGGCGCGGACTCGGCCGCCAGCCTGGTGCTGCGGGACGGCACGACCGTGGTGGTGGGCCCGGCTTCGCAGCTGGACATCAAGGGCTTCAGCTTTGACGCCACCACACAAGAGGGCGGCTTGCTGCTTTCACTGCTGCAGGGTTCGCTGCGCATGATGAGCGGCCTGGTGGGCAAGGCCCACCCCGAGACCGTACGCATTGAAACCAAGACTGCCTTCATCGGTATTCGCGGCACTGACTTCATCGTGCAGGCGGACCCACAGCCATGAGGATCCATTACCCGTTTCTCTCCGCCATTCTTCTAAGCACGCTGCTGGCAGCTTGTTCCACCGGCACCCGTGTTGTGCTGCTGCCGCAGGAGGACGGTACGCCGTCCGCCGTGGTGGTGCGCGCCAGGGAAGGCGCAGGCGGCGAAGCCGTGCTGTCCGTGCCTTTCCAGCGTGCCACAGCGGCGCTGGGTTCAGCAGCTGCCCCCAAAGTGGACCTGGCTGATCCGGCCAGGGTTCGCGCCGACAACGCTGCGCTGTACGACATGGCGCCGCCCAGGGGCAAGCGCTACACCGTGTACTTCGATGCGGGCGGCACGGTGCTGACGGCCGAGTCGCAGAAAATCATGGAAGACGTGCTCGCCGATGCGCTGGCCCGAAGTGGCGGCGACATCGTCATCACCGGCCATACCGACACTGTGGGCGCCGGCGCCAGCAACGACGTGCTGTCGGCCCAGCGGGCGCAGCAGGTGCGCCAGATATTGATCGACCGCCAGTTTCCGGCGGAGCGCATCGAAGCGGCGGGCCGGGGTGAACGCGACCTGGCCGTACCGACCGCCGATGAAGTGGAAGAACCGCGCAACCGGCGCGTGGCCATCGAGGTTCGGTAACAAGACGGCTGGTATTCAGGTTAAATGCCTGTAGACCAATAGAGACGAGCGCGAGCAGCTATTAAAACTATAGCGCCGGGCGTCGTGCCCGGGTCTGCAGAAGGCCCAACAAAGCGCTAGCCAGATTGACGAAAGCCTCCTTCGCATCCGACAACAGCCCGACCGGACCGGTGATGATGCAAGAATGCGCCATGCTGAACACCCTAAAAGGCCGGTGGCCGTGGCTCCTGGCGTGGGGCCTCATCACGGCCCTGGGCTGCGTGGTCATGGGGCGTCTGGCACTCACCCAGTTGCGTGAGGCCTTTGAAACCGACATGCGCATCGCCCACCGGCTGCTCAGCCAGCGCGTGGTGCAGCATGACGCGGTAATGGCTACGCTGGCCTTGCTGCAGCCCCCGCGTAACGCCTCGCAGCCTGTCCAGCCCGAACAGCGGCTGGGTTCCGTCTATCCGCAAATCCTGGAAGTGCAACGGCGTGATCCCGGGGCCTCCTGGCCGCACGACAGCTTGCGTGTTGCCGAAGAAAAATCACGCCAAAGCCGTCATGCCGAACTGGCCGATGTCGATTTCGGCAAAGGCCGCTACCAGCTGGTGCAGGGCGCTGAACCCACCAGTCATGCGTTGCTGATTGACCTGCGCGGCACCGTGCCCTGGAGTGAATGGCCGATGGCGCCGGAGCAGAGCCCGGTGCGCGTCAGCCTTGACCACGCCGGCCAGAGTTTTCTGCTCCAGCCTGGGCAGGCCGCTGGCGCGGGCTGGCGATTTGACTTTCAAAAACATCTGGCCTCGGACAGCCAGCCTTTTGATGTGGTGGCCACGCGCCAGGTAGGCTGGCCTGAGCTGCCGTGGGGTGAAATGCTGGGCTGGGCCGCGTTGGTGGCGGCCCTGCTGGCCACCTGGGCGGCGGTGCTGCGCCAGCGCGCGGCGCGCCGGCGGGCGGAGGAGTTGCTGCGCCTGGGCCAGGTGGCGCGCCTGAACTCGCTGGGCGAACTTGCCGCAGGCATGGCCCATGAGCTGAACCAGCCGCTGACCGCCGTGCTGGCCAACACCCAGGCCGCCAGCCGCCTGCTGAATGAAGACCCTCCCGAACTGGCCACGGCGCGTGGCGCGATGCAGCAGGCGGTTGAGCAGGCACGGCGCGCTTCTGAAGTGGTGGGCTGGCTGCGCCGCGCCATAGAGCGGCCCGGCCTGGCAGGTGAAATTCAGCCCGTGCGGCTGCAGCAAGCGGTGCGCAACGCGCTTTACCTGCTGGAGCCGGAGTTCAAGCGGCGCGGCGTCGCGCAACCGGATCTCGATCCGGCGGGGCCGCCGGGCGCCGTTCTGGCGGATCCGGTGGCGCTGGAGCAAATCATCCATAACCTGCTGATGAACGCCCTTCAGGCGCTTGAGCAGGTTGCAGCGCCTCAACGTGCGCTGACACTGGCGCTGCGCGAGGACAAGGGGCAAGGCGTGTTGAGCCTGCGCGACAGCGGCCCCGGCATTCCGCCTGAACTGCTGCCGCGTATTTTTGAGCCTTTCTTCACCACCCGGGACAACGGCCTCGGCCTGGGTCTCAGCCTGTGCGAGACCCTGGCCAACAACATGGGCGGCACGCTGACGGCCCACAATGCGGTGCCGCGCGGCGCCGAATTCCGGCTGAACCTGCCGCTTGCGCCAGCCGCCGCAGGAAGCGCACCATGAGCGACACAAACACCGCAGCCGCCACCCTGTCGCCGCTCATCCACCTGATTGACGACGACGAAGCGGTGCGCAGCAGCCTGGCCTTGCTGATCGGCACCGTCGGCCTGCGCGTGCAGCCCTGGGCTGACCCGCTTGCTTTTGTAGAGGGTTTCGACCGGCAGACGATTGGCGCGATCGTGCTGGACGTGCGCATGCCCGGCGTCAGCGGCCTGACCGTACTCGACACGCTGATCGGCCAGGGTGTGGACCAGCCCATCATCATGCTGACTGGCCACGGTACGGTGGAGATGTGCCGCCGCGCCTTCAAGTCCGGGGCGGCGGAGTTCCTGGAAAAACCCGTCAACGACGAGCAACTGCTGGAAGCCCTGCAACACGCCGTGCGCCAGCACGTCAAGTCGCGCGAACGGAACAAGGCGGACCGGAATGCGCAGGGGCGATTTTCACAGTTGACCGAGCGCGAGCGTGAGGTGCTGGGCCTGATCGTTGCGGGGCTGACCAACAAGGAAATCGGCCGCGCGCTGGATGTCTCACCACGCACGGTGGAAACCCACCGGGCCAACCTGTTTGCCAAGCTTGAAGCCGAGTCGCTGGCGCAGCTGATCCGGCAATACGCGACGCTGGTAGAAGCGAATCTCTAAGCTCCCCGTTGCCAGGCCACTCCGTAGTTTTACGGAGGTGCGGGCGTAGCCCTACGAATGGGCAATTTCCTTGGCGTTTTTTAAAGTTCTTCCACGGTTGATTGAACCGGTTCGCAAAGAATTTATGGAGAACAACACCATGCACAACGCCCTCAGGATTTCCACCCTCGCCCTGTCCCTCGTGGCCGCAGCCGCCAACGCCCAGTCTGTCCGCATCGAGAAAAACATGTCGCTCGAGCTGGCCAACCAGATTGCCACCGCCAGCGTGGCCGCCTGTGCCGCCAACGGCTACGCTGTGGCCGCCACGGTGGTGGACCGCGCAGGCACTGTTCGCGCCGTGCAACGTGCGGACAACGCCGGCCCGCACACGCTGGGTGCCAGCCAGCAAAAGGCATTTACCTCCGCCTCTGCCAAGAACACCACCCTGGCCATGATGGAGGGTGCGCAAAAGAACCCGGCCGCCGCCAACCTGGTGAACATCCCGGGCTACCTGTTGCTCGGCGGCGGTGTGCCGGTCAAGGTGGGCAATGAAGTGATTGGCGCTGTGGGCATCGGCGGTGCACCCGGCGGCCATCTCGACGAACAATGCGCCATGGTGGCGCTCGACAAGGTCAAGGACCAGCTCAAGTAAGCGCTCAACGGCAAACATCAACGCACCCAAGGAGAACACCATGCGCAGGACATCCTGGTATCCATTGCAAAACCTTGCAGCAATTGCCGTATGGAGCTTTGCCGCGGTAACAGGCAGCCCCGCCACGGCGCAAACGGCGCCCAGCGCATCGGAGGCGGCGGCCTACACCGGCCTGCACGCCGCGGCTCAAAAAGGTGATGCAGCCAAAGTTGAAAGGCTTGCCGCAGCCAGGGCGGACGTCAACGCGCGTGACGGCAACGGCCGTACGCCGCTGCATGTTGCCGTGTTTGCCAAAAAGCGTGAGGCGATCCGTGCGCTGGCGAGGGCCGGCGCCGACGTCAACCTGCTGGACAAGGACAGGTATGACGGCGTCACGATGGCGTCGGTTGCCGACGATGAGGAAACCCTGCGCGTGCTGCTTGCGTCGGGCGCGAGCGCAAAGCTGGTGACCAGCCGCTATGACGGCACGGCGTTGATTGCCGCGGCGCACCTGGGCCACGACGGCGTGGTGAAACAGCTGATCACCGCAGGCGCACCGCTGGACCATGTGAACAACCTGCACTGGACCGCCGTGATCGAGTCCATCGTGCTGGGCGACGGCGGGCTGCGCCACCAGGAAACCTTGCGTGCACTCATAGCCGCAGGCGCGAATCTGCAGCTCGGCGACCGGCAGGGCAATACGCCGCTGCAGCTTGCGAAGGCGCGCGGCTACCGTGAGATGGAGCAGATGCTGGTCAAGGCTGGGGCCCGCTAGAGGCGGGCGTGAGCATGCCCCGCAGGGCGCGGCTCAGGCCAGCGTCACACGCGCAAACTTGCGCTTGCCGACCTGCAATACGTAGGTGCCGGCCGCCAGCTTGAGCGCCTTGTCGCTCACCACGCTGGAATCAATCCGCACGCCGCCGCCGTCGATCAGGCGGGTGGCTTCGCTGCCCGAGGGCGCCAGGCCCGCAGCCTTGAGCAGCGCACCAATGCCCATCGGTGCGCCTGACAGCGACACCTCGGGAATCTCGTCGGGCACTCCGCCCTTGCTGCGGTTGATGAAGTCCTGCTCGGCGGCGTCGGCCGCGGCGGCCGAGTGAAAGCGCGCGGTGATTTCCTTGGCCAGTGCGACCTTGGCGTCCTTGGGGTTGCGCCCGCCGTCCACTTCGGCCTTCAGTGCGGCAATGTCGGCTTCACTTTTGAACGACAGCAGCGTGTACCACTTCCACATCAGCACATCGGAGATCGACAGCACCTTGGCGAACATGGTGTTGGCGTCTTCGCTGATGCCGATGTAGTTGTTCTTGCTCTTGGACATCTTCTCGATGCCGTCCAGGCCTTCAAGCAGCGGCATGGTCAGGATGCACTGCGGCTCCTGGCCGTATTCCTGCTGCAGGTGCCGGCCCATCAGCAGGTTGAATTTCTGGTCGGTGCCGCCGAGTTCGAGGTCGCTCCTGAGCGCGACCGAGTCGTAGCCCTGCATCAGCGGGTACAAAAACTCGTGCACGCTGATGGGCGTGCCGGCCTTGTAGCGGTCGTTGAAGTCGTTGCGTTCCATCATGCGGGCCACGGTGTAGTGCGAAGCCAGCTTGATCATGCCGGTAGCGCCCAGCGGCTCGCTCCATTCGCTGTTGTAGCGCAGCTCGGTTTTGGTGGGGTCCAGGATCTTGTCGGCCTGGGCCCGGTAGGTTTCGGCATTGACCTTGATCTGCTCGGGCGTGAGCGGCGGCCGTGTGGTGTTGCGCCCGGAAGGGTCGCCGATCAGGCTGGTGAAGTCGCCTATAAGAAAAATGACTGTATGGCCCAGATCCTGAAGCTGACGCATTTTGTTCAACACCACGGTATGTCCGACATGAATGTCAGGTGCCGTCGGGTCCAGCCCCAATTTGATGCGCAGCGGGACGCCCGTAGCCTCCGATCTGGCGAGTTTTTGTATCCAATCGTTTTCCGGGATCAGCTCATCGCAGCCTCGCAGGGACACAGCCAAGGCCGCCCTGACGCGGTCGGTAACGGGGAATTTTGTAACAAGCTCTTGATTCATAAGGGTTTTTCACATGTCGGGGAATTGTCCGACAGATATACTGGCGGCTCTCCTGCAGCGGCGGAGCCATTTTAGTTGGCCTGCAATTTGCTGATCAGGAAACTCATTGACCGGATGGCTCCGGCCCCCACCCCTGCATACAGGGCTGGCCGCCAAAGCTCTCCACCTTTTATACAGCAGTCCGGCGCTCCCACAGCGCCCGATGCACTTTTGTTGGGAATACTGCTTTGCCACTGCCATCTCCCTCCCAGATACTGCTTCCCATTGCCGCCAGCCTCCGTCGCCACCCCAAACGGGTGACCGCCAGCCTTGCAGCGCTGCTGCTGGGCACAGGGGTCACCGCATTCGGTGTGGCGCCCATGGCGCCCGACGCAGCCGACCTCCCGGTGCGCCAGGTGCTTGAGGCGGTAGAAAGCCTGCCCACCCAGGTCCAGACCGATACCCTGACGGATTTCCGCTTCAAGCTGTTCCGTACGGAAAGCACCCGCAGCAGCGACACCGCTGATACCCYGCTCAAGCGCCTGAACATTGACGACAGCGCCGCCGCTGCCTTTTTGCGCAGCGATGCCAATGCGCGCCTGCTGCTGTCGGGCCGTGCCGGAAAAAACGTGACCGCCGAAGCCAGCGACAGCCAGCAACTGCTCAAGCTCAGCATGCGCTGGCCCACTGACGACGAAACGATGTTCAAGCGCCTGGTAATCGAGCGCGGCGCCGCCGGCTTCAGCTCGCGCATTGAAACCGCCCCGTATGTGGCTACTGCGCGCCTGTCCAGCGGCAGCATCCAGACCTCCCTGTTCGCCGCCACCGACGACGCCCGCATCCCCGATGGCGTGGCGGTGCAGATGGCCGAAATTTTCTCCAGCGATATCGATTTCCGCCGCGCGCTGCGCAAGGGCGACCGCTTCAATGTGGTCTATGAAAGCCTGGAAGCCGATGGCGAGCCGCTGCGCACCGGCCGCGTGCTGTCGGCCGAGTTTGTCAACGCCGGCAAGGCCTACCAGGCCATGTGGTTCCAGCCACCAGGCGTGGACGCCACGGGCGCTGCCAACAGGGGCGGCTACTACACACTTGACGGCCAGAGCCTGCGCCGCGCCTACCTGAGCTCGCCCGTCGAGTTCTCGCGCATCAGCAGCGGTTTTTCGATGCGCTTTCACCCCATCCTGCAAACATGGCGAGCCCACCTGGGCACCGATTTTGCGGCGGCCACCGGCACCCCCGCGCGCACAGTCGGCGACGGCGTGGTGGAGTTTTCGGGCGTGCAAAATGGCTATGGCAACGTGGTGTTCGTGCGGCACCGCAACGGCCACGAAACCGTTTATGCCCACCTGAGCAAAATCATGGTGCAGCGCGGCCAGAACGTCAGCCAGGGCCAGACCATCGGCCTCGTAGGCTCGACTGGCTGGGCTACCGGCCCACACCTGCATTTCGAGTTCCGCGTCAACGGCACGCAGCAGGACCCGATGATGATCGCCAAGCAAAGCGAGACCATTCCCGTTGCCGCGGCTTCCATGCCGAAGTTCAGGGAAATTGCCGCAGGTGTGAAGACACAGCTCCTGGCGGCCTCGACCATCACGCAGACCCGCGCTGAATAACTAGGGCCCCCACGGTCGCTCACTTCGTGTAGCTTCCTGCCCCCCGAGGGGGCGCTGCGCCTGCGGCCCGGCGAAGCCGGTTCCGCGGCCCCTGCTGGCGAAAACGGGTCCTCTGCTTACTGCACTTAGCTCTTGCCTCTTGAATGCCGTTTTATCTACAGCCCGCTGAATGGGGGCCTTGCGGCAAAATAGGCCCATGCCTGCAACATCCGATCTTTTCATTGGCCTGATGTCAGGCACTTCGCTCGACGGCGCCGATGGTGTGCTGGTCRATCTTTCCGGCGGAAAACTTCGTGTGCTTGCCGCGGCAACCGAATCATTTGACGGGGTATTCCGCGCGGAGCTGCTGGCGCTGAATTCGCCCACGCACAACGAATTGCACCGTGCTGCCATAGCCGCCAACCATATCGCGGCAGCCTATGCCAAGGTCGTGGGTGCCCTGCTGGCCCAGGCCGCGGCGCGTGGCATCTCCGCCTCGCAGGTTCGCGCCATCGGCGCACATGGCCAGACGGTGCGGCACCAGCCCCAAAGAACGTCATCCGACCCGGCGGGCGCCGGCTACACGCTTCAGCTCAACAACCCGGCATTGCTGGCAGAACTTACGGGTATCGACGTGGTGGCTGATTTCCGCAGCCGCGATGTGGTGGCCGGCGGCCAGGGCGCGCCCCTGGTGCCGGCATTTCACCAGGGCGTTTTCGGCCATGCTGACGCCACGGTGTCGGTGCTGAATTTGGGCGGCATTTCCAACCTCAGCGTGCTGCCGTCTGGCGCGTCGTCACCCGTGCTGGGCTTTGACTGTGGCCCGGGCAATGCCCTGATGGATGCATGGTGCCTGCAACACACGGGGCAGCCTTATGACAACGGTGGGGCGTGGGCGGCCACCGGCGAGCTGCTGCCGGACTTGTTGGCCAGCCTGCTGGACGAACCCTATTTTTCGCAACCGATTCCCAAGAGCACCGGCCGTGATCTTTTCAGCACAGCCTGGCTGGCCGGCAAACTCGCACCCTTTTCAGCGGCTCGGCCGCAGGACGTGCAGAACACCCTGGCTGAATTCACGGCCAGCGCCTGCGCGGCGGGTGTCAATAGTTATGCAAAAGCCAGCGGCCTGCTGATCGTCTGTGGCGGCGGTGCCTTCAATACCTACCTTCTTGAGCGCCTGCAGGCTGGCTTGCCGCAGCTCAAGGTCGAGACTTCTGAGCAGCACGGCCTGCCGCCCATGCAGGTCGAAGCGGCTGCCTTTGCCTGGCTGGCGCAGCAGGCGGTGTTGCGCAGGCCCGGTAATTTGCCGAGTGTGACGGGGGCAGAAGGGTTGCGGGTGCTGGGGGCTGTCTACCCGGCTTAGCTGGGCGGGATTGTGGCCGGTTCTTGCTCCGGCTACGTGCTCTTTGCTGAGGGTAGTTGGCCGGGGGTAGCCCGGCGGCTACTCACTTTTCTTTTGCTTCGCCAAAAGAAAAGTAAGCAAAAGAAAAGGCGACCCTGCTGTCTGCGACCCTCCGCTTCGCTGCGGGCAACCTGCGGTGCTCGGTTCAGGCGGGGTCTCGCTCGAACTCGCCTTCGGCTCAGACAATCGCGATCCCTGATCCGCCTGAACCTGCGCTCCTCGGCGCATACAGAAGGGGGTGGAGGCAGGAATACCAAACAACCGAAAACAAAACCCGAAATACCAGAAGAAACAAGGACTCGCCGTGGCGAGTCCTTGTTGGTATTTGTGTTGGTTTTGTATTTCTGTCCCCGCTCCCGATTGGCCCTTGTG
>NZ_JBFUBD010000027.1:0-25584 GCF_056405935.1 Polaromonas sp. P1_E3 | reverse complement strand
ATGCAGCTCTACCTCAGTGACGGCCACAGTGAGCTGCGCAGCGGCAGTGCCGCGGTTCCTGTGGTCACGGAGCTGGACCCGAAGGCCCCGAAAATCCAGGGCGATGACCAACAGTTGCGCCAGATCATCCACAACCTGCTGCAGAACGCCCAGGATGCGCAGGAAGGCAAGGAGGACGGGCGCGTCACCCTCAAAACCGAATATTCCGAAACCTCCAAACGCGTGCGGTTGACCGTGCGCGACAACGGAACAGRCTTTCCCGAACACATCCTCAAACGTGCGTTCGAGCCTTATGTCACCACCAAGGTCAAGGGCACAGGGTTGGGGCTCGCAGTCGTCAAGAAAATTGCCGATGAGCATGGCGCCCGCATCGACATTTCAAACCGCGTGGCAGATGGTCTGGTGCAAGGGGCACAAGTGTCGTTATCATTTGCAGTTGTGGCTTAACAACACATTCAGTAACACTTCGATATCCGCACGGCATCGCAATAACAGGCAGGCAGCAATTCAATCATGGCAAATATTCTGGTGGTCGACGACGAGCTGGGCATACGCGACCTTCTCTCAGAAATTCTTAACGACGAAGGGCATCAGGTCGAGCTCGCCGAAAACGCCGCCCAGGCACGGGCTGCCCGCGGACGTTCCAGGCCCGACCTCGTTTTGCTGGACATATGGATGCCCGACACCGACGGCGTGACGCTACTCAAGGAGTGGTCCTCCAGCGGCCTGCTGTCCATGCCGGTCATCATGATGAGCGGCCACGCCACCATCGACACTGCGGTTGAGGCCACCAAGATCGGCGCCATGGCGTTTCTTGAAAAACCCATTACGCTGCAAAAGCTTCTGAAGGCTGTGGAGCAGGGTCTCACCAAGACCGCCCCTCGCAAGCCCGCCATGCTGAGCAGCAGCCCTGTGGCCCATACAGCCGACCTCACGGTGGAAGCCGTGATGACCGGCGGAACCTTGCCGGCACCTGTCGACCTCGGTCCCCAGGCGACGCAGAGTTTTTTGCTGGAAAAGCCCCTGCGCGATGCGCGTGACGAGTTTGAAAAGGCCTATTTCGAATTCCACCTCGCCAAGGAAGGCGGCTCCATGACCCGTGTGGCTGAAAAAACCGGCCTGGAGCGCACCCACCTCTACCGAAAGTTGAAGCAGCTGGGCGTCGATCTGACTCGCGGCAAACGCGGCGTTTGACTCTGTAGGAGCCGCTGCTGCCGGACACCCTTTCGGCTGATATATAATCTAAGGCTCAGGCCCGGTAGCTCAGTCGGTAGAGCAGAGGATTGAAAATCCTTGTGTCGGTGGTTCGATTCCGCCCCAGGCCACCAGATGCGCAAGCCCTTGATTCCTAACGGATTCAGGGGCTTTTTCAATTCTGCGTTGCACAGTCCCCTGCTAGCCGCCATTGCTGATTCCAGCGGAATTCCACAGCCTTCGGGCGGTCACCCGATCATGTCCAGCCCCCGTCGACAATCAAATCCTGCGCAGTCATCATTTCGCTGTCGTCAGAGGCCAGGAACAGGGCGGCCTTCGCAATGTGTTCAGGCATGAGCTCCCCCGGCAAGCATTGCGCGCGGGCGAGTTCTGCCTTGGACTCGGGTGTTACCCACAGTCGCAGCTGCTTTTCCGTCATGGTCCAACCCGGCACCAGGGTGTTCACCCGGATATGGAAAGGGCCAAAGTCTCGCGCCAGGCTTCGGGTGAGCCCCTGCACGGCCGCCTTGCAGGTGGTGTAGACCGGCATGCCGCCTTGCTTGAGCATCCAGCTGACCGAGCCGAAGTTGACGATGGAGCCGCCGCCCAGCCCCTTCATGTCGGGCGCGACTTCCTGCGCCGCAAAGAACTGGTGCTTCAGGTTCACGGCAACACCTGCGTCCCAGGATTGCGGTGTGGTGTCCTCAATCAGGTGCCGCTGGTCATTGGCTGCATTGTTGAGCAGGACGCGGATTGGCCCGATTTTGGCGCGGATCTCCCCAATCGACTGGCGCAACTCGTCTGTGTCGGTTACATCGCCGCGTACGAAGTGCACACGCTTGCCGAGTTCTTCCGCCACACTGGCCTGCAGGGCGCGCGCATTTTCCACGTCGATGTCGATGAACCCGACCTTCGCGCCCTGCGCCGCGAATTGCCGCACCAAGGTTGCACCGATGCCGGTGGCACCTCCAGTGATGAGCACGGACTGGTCCTTCAGGCTCGGGTAGAGGGTCAGCATGCTCATTTGAATCGTCTCCTTGTTTGCGTACGGCTGGCATGGAAAAGGCGATGCTAGGCCAGCATCAGGCCAGGTACCAATTCAATTTGCAGTGCGAGCGATAGCAATCTGCGCATTGTGCGTCCATAAAATCAGCGCTGCGAAGCGGCGTTCAGTCCCCCACCCATCGCAGCTCCGAGGCGCGCAGGTGGGCAAGCATGGCTGCTTGCGCGGCTATCGGATCGCGCGCATCCAGCGCACCCAGAATGGCCTCATGCTCTTTCAGTGCAGCCTTCCAGGTGCGTGGATTTTCATACTTCGAAGACAGCTTGGTCGATATCGGGCTGTGCCGCTCATCGAACAACTCGGCGATGATGCGGGCCATGACCGAATTCCCGCTCATCTGTACAAGCGTCATGTGAAAGCGTCGATCCAGATCCAGCGGGGCGCGATTGCGGTCTGTTTCTGTACGCATTTTTGTGACGATTGTCCTCAGCTGCTTTAGCTGCTCAGGGGTGCCGCGTGCGCAAGCAAGAATCACCACAGCGCTCTCCAGAGCAGAGCGTGTCTGCATCAATTCCCGGGGGCTCTCGCCGAGCGCAGGAGTCGCCTTTCTCGAACTGCGTGCGGGTTGCGGGCAAACGTAGACACCCGAGCCGCTACGGACTTCGACGCTGCCCTGGACGTCCAGGGCGATCAACGCCTCGCGCAGCGAAGGCCGGGAGACACCCAGGAGCAAGGCCAGTTCGCGCTCAGCGGGCAGGCGGTCACCGACCTGGAATGATCTTTCGGTGATCAGTTCCCTGATCTGATCGGCGATCTGCTGGTACAGACGCCGGGGCTCGACAGGCTTGGTTGCTTTCATGGCAAGGCGGTGTGACGAACGGATCATACCGTCGAGGCGCCTTGCGCGGCCCCGGCTGGAAAACCCTGAGGGAAAAGCCTTGTATGGTCAGACCAAAATTGATACATTCAAAAATTGGCATGACCAAATTATGAACCTGCAACGCTTTGACCTCGCTTCGATCCGCCTGGTGGTGCTTTGCGCCGAGTCCGGTTCGTTGTCGGAAGCCGCGCGTCGCTGTCACTTGTCTCTCTCGGGTGCCAGCCATCGGCTCAAGGCTTTCGAGGAGGCGGTGGGCGAGCCCGTCTTCCAGCGTCATCGCCGCGGACTGCACATCACCACGCGCGGGCGCCATGTGGTGTACTGCGGCATGCAGCTTCTGGACTGGGTCGACCGGCTGGCCGGACCGGCTTCGTTCGACAACGCGATGCCGCAGCGAGTCTAAGACGAAGCTCGCGCACTGGAAATCCGCCGTGTCGCCGGGAGCGGGAATCCCGGTTCATCGCACGCAAGAAAGATGGCGCGTTTGCGGCGTATGGATCCCGAGGAGCTGTGCAGCCTTCGAAGCGGTGCAAGTCAAGGGAAAGCCCTGATGCGGTCCATTGTGGCCAGGCAAAAAATGAATAGTTGAGTTTTGGCCTGGCCAAGTGCTTCGCGCAATCCTGCGCCTCTTTCGACTTTTGAGATCGCCGGCTTCACAGGGCAATTACTTCCAAAAAGGAGACAAGCATGCAAACGAGACGAGACATTCTGGCTGCGGGTGCGGCCGCAACTCTGGCCGGCCTGGGCACGCCGGCGCTGGCCCAGACTTACGAACCGGCTTGTTTCAAGCCGTTTCCCGGCAACAAGAAGGTCATCCAGTACCCGGCCAAGAAGGGGCCTTACCGTATCGCCCTGGCCAATGGCTACGCCGGCAACAGCTGGCGCATTCAGATGATCAAGTCACTGAAGGCTTACGCCGCGACGCCGGAGATGAAGCCGCATATCAAGGAGTTGAAGGTCGTGTCTACCGGCACGGACGTGGCCGCGCAGCTGGGCGCTATCGACAACTTCATCAACGCAGGCTTCGATGCCATCCTCACGATCGCTGTTTCGCCTACCTCGTTCAAGCCGGTGATCAAGCGTGCCAAGGAGGCGGGTGTCGTGCTGATCCCGTTCGACAACGTGCTTGATACGGACGAGGTGATCCAGGTGAACGAGGACCAGCTGGAGATGGGCCGTCTGATGGGCCGCTGGCTGGAGAAGAACGGCGTGACCAGCGGCAAGGTGCTGGAGATTCGCGGCCTGCCGGGCAACTCGGTGGATCGCGACCGCCACCTCGGGTTCCGCGAGATCATGGACAAGCACAAGCAGGTCCAGATCATCGAAGTGGTCGGTAACTGGGACGACGGCACCTCACAGAAGGTGGCAGCCGACGCCATAGCCGTGCACGGCCGGTTCAATGGCATCTATACGCAGGCCGGCTCCAACGGCACCATCCGTGCGCTGATCGAAGCCAAGCACCCGTTCGTGCCAATCGGCGCGGAAGGCGAGAACGGTTTTCGCAAGATGGTCTACCAACACCATAAGGACGGCCTCAAGGGTGCTTCGGCAGCGCAGTCTCCCGGGTTGGTCTCGGTGGCGCTGAAAGCGGCCATCGCCGCGTTGCAAGGTCAAAAGTTGCCTCAATACATTTCAGTGCCCATCCCTTATGTGGAATACCAGGACATGGCACCCGGAAAGAACTTCTATGCGGACTTGCCCGACACTTTCTATGTGGCCAACGAATTCCCGCCGTGCAACATCAACCTGACGGCTCCGGACATCATGAAGCAGAGCGAGGGAAACACCTAGGGTTCAGCCCTCGGGGTTTCATTGCCGGGCTCCGCAGCGGCGCCCGGCTTTTCTTTCTTATGTAGGGTGTTTTCCTTGTGACCCAGAAACCGCTGCTCGAACTCCAGGGCATCACCAAACACTACGGCGGTGTATGTGCGCTGGATGCCGCGGATTTCTCATGCCGGGCAGGTGAAGTCCACGCCGTCCTGGGCGAGAACGGTGCCGGAAAGTCGACCCTGATCAAGATCATCGCCGGTGTTGTTCAGCCCGACGCCGGCCGTATCCTGCTGGACGGTGAGGAATTGCGGCTGGGCTCCCCCATCTCGGCGCGCGAGCGCGGCATCGTCTGTGTGTTCCAGGAACTGTCTCTGGTTCCGGACCTGTCCGTGTGCGACAACATCTTCCTGTCCAGGCCCCCGATGAAGTATGGCCTCATCGACGCTAGGGCCCAGCAGGAGCGCGCCGCCGCGCTGCTTTCCCTGATGGGCTGCGGCGATATCCATCCCATGGACCGGGTGCGAGACCTGCCGCTTTCCCGTCGCCAGGTTGTCGAGATCGCCAAGGCGCTTGGTGCGCAGCCGCGGCTGCTCATCCTGGACGAGGCGACTTCTGCCCTCAGCAGCGAGGACGTGGAGCGTTTGTACCGCCTGCTCTTCAACCTGCGGGACCAGGGCGTTGCGGCCCTGTTCATCTCGCACCGCATGCATGAGGTCAAGACGCTTGCCGACACCTGCTCGGTCTTTCGCAGTGGCCGCCGCGTGGATACGTTCGCCAACGGCACACGGTCCGATACCGACGTGGTGCAGCTCATGATCGGCCGTGACGTCGCCAAGTCGTACCCGCCCAAGGCCGGGCCGGCCGCGAATGCACCTCTGGCCGTCACGGTCAGGTCCTTGAGCTGGGAGCCCGACCTGCGGGATATCTCGCTGCAGATCCAGCAGGGTGAAATTGTGGGTTTGGGAGGGCTCGACGGTCAGGGACAACGCGAACTGCTGCTTGCCCTGTTCGGCGTGCTCAAAGGCGTGCACGGCGAGGTCGAGGTGTTCGGCCAGCCGGTTGCCGGGCTGGCGCCCCACATGTGCAAGAAACCCGGGCTGGGGATCGCTCTCATTCCCGAGGACCGCAAGACTGAGGGGCTCGTTTTGCCGATGAGCATTCGCGAGAACGCGAGCTTAGCCCGCCTGGAAGCGCTCACCCGTTACGGCCTTCTCGGCCAAGTGGCTGAGAAGGCGCTGGTGGCGCAGATGGTGGACAAGTTGCGAATCAAGCTCGGTTCCGTGGAAGATCCTGTGCAGACCTTGTCAGGGGGCAACCAGCAGAAGGTGGTGATCGCCAAATGGCTGATGACCCAGCCGAGAGTGCTTTTGCTGAATGATCCTACGCGCGGCATTGATGTGGCGACCAAGCAGGAGATTTATGTGCTGCTACGCCAGCTGGCTTCCCAAGGGGTGGCTATCCTGCTTTATTCCACCGACTACGAGGAACTGATCGGCCTGGCGGACCGCGTCCTGATCATGTATGAGGGACGCATTGCGCGCACGCTTACCGGGGAGGAGATCACCGAACAGGAGATTGTGGCTTCTGCCCTTAACATGTCCCTCTCATCAACCGAACCGGAGACCGTTGAATGAACAGGCGGGAAGAATGGCTGCGTTGGTTGCGCCGCAATGGTGGCCCGCTGGGCGCGCTGGCCGTGTTTGTCCTGATGTTCTCGCTGTACCTTCTGGAACACCCGCGTTCGATCTCGGTAGGCATCGTCACCACGGCATCGAACAAGGCCGCGCTGCTGGCTATCGTCGCAATGGCCCAGACGCTCCCGGTGATCACACGCGGCCTTGATCTCTCGGTCGGCATGGTGATGGTACTCACCAGCTGCCTGGCTTCCATTGTGGTGAACGGCGCACCCTGGCAGGTGGCGTTTGGTGTAGCGCTGGTGCTCGCAACCGGCGCGGCAGCCGGCGCGCTCAACGGCGCCATCGTGGTGCTCGGGCGCCTGCAGCCCATCATCGTTACGCTCGCGACCGGCGCCGTGTTTTTTGGTTTGGCATTGCTGCTGCGCCCTTCGCCGGGCGGAGAGGTCAGCGAGGGATTGTCGGACGCGGTGACCGGCCGCCTCTTCGGCGTGGTTCCCGCCACGCTGGTGTTGCTGGCTGCGGTCATCGTGCTGGGCTGGATGCCTTTCAGGCGCACGGTTATCGGCCGCGCCTGCTATGCAGTGGGGTCGTCCGAACAGGCTGCCTTCCTCTCTGGCGTGCCATCGCAGCGGGCCAAGTTCGTTGCTTATACCGCYGCGGGACTGCTTTCCGGAGTTGCGGGACTGCTGCTGTCGCTGATCTCCCTGTCGGGCGAGGCGAGCTCGCCGCAGGCGGGCCTTTATACCCTCAATTCCATTGCGGCGGTGGTGATCGGCGGGACTTCGCTTTACGGCGGCATGGGCGGCATGGTGGGATCTGCAATAGGAGCCTTTGTGCTGCGCACCATCGGCGACCTGCTGTTTGTGTTCGACGCGCCGGCGCTTTGGCAACCGCTGTTCGAAGGACTGATACTCCTGGGCGCCGTATGCATCGGCGCGTTGCATGTTCTTCGCCTGCGAAATCGGCTGGACCTGTTTTGATGACCGGCGTCTTTGTCGATACACCGCGCCCGGCCGCCACTGCCATGAACCTGTTCCGGCGACTTCTGTTGAACCCACCGGCCATGGTTGTCCTGTGTTCGCTGGTCCTCCTGTTGGCTGCCAGCGCCGTCAATAGCAATTTCCTGATGCCGGGCTACCTGCTGCAGCAGCTGCAGATTGCCGCTTTCCTCGGCATCGCGGCCGCCGGGCTTATGGCCGTCATCCTGCTGGGCCATATCGACCTGTCGGTGCCCTGGACCATCACGACGGGGGCGATGATGGCAGCGGCCGCCGGCGCCACTTACGGCGCTGGATGGGCAATCCCCGTGGGTGTCGCCTGCGGCGCGTTGATCGGCCTCGTCAATGGGCTGGGTGTGGCGATACTGCGTATCCCGTCAATGATCTTCACGCTGGGTGCGAATGCCGTGCTGCAGGGTCTGATGGTCCTCTATTCGGGGGGCCACGCACCTGTGCACGGCGCCACGGAGCTGATGCGTGCCCTGGGGGTCGGCAAGACGTTGGGCGTACCCAATGCGGTTTGGACCTGGGTGGCCGTGTCCTTGGTGTTCTACCTGGTGCTGACGCGAACTGCCATCGGCCGCTACGTGTACGTCATCGGCAACACCGAGCGAGCCGCCTACCTGTCCGGTGTGCGCACCGGGAAGGTTATCGTTTTGTGCTTCGTCGCCTGCGGTGCGCTGGCTGCCCTCTCGGGAATTCTGCTCGCCGGCTATTCGGCCAACGCTTACCAGGCGATGGGCGACCCCTATGTACTGCCGGCAATTGCTGCTGTCGTGCTGGGCGGCACCAACATTCTGGGCGGCCGTGGCAGCTATCTGGGTACTGTCGCAGGCGTCGTGTTCATCGTGCTCCTGCAAAGTGTGCTCGCGGTGCTGCAGATGCCCGAGGCGGGCCGTCAGATCATCTACGGCGCGCTGATCCTGTGCATGCTGCTGTTGTATGGCCGTTCGGCCAGGGTGAGGTGACTTTGGCCGACCGCTATGGCATCCAGGGCGATTTCGTGCTGCACGATGCGCGCTTTCGCGGACTGGTTCCGCCGAATGGCTTTGTGGAAAAGCTGTTTACCGGCGCTCGCTGGGCGGAGGGGCCCGTGTATTTTCCGGCAGGTGACTTCCTGCTGTTCAGCGACATCCCCAACAACCGGGTCATGCGGTGGGTTCCCGACGGGGCCGGCCCGGGAAGCGTAGCCGAATTCCGCAGGCCATCGAACTTCGCCAATGGCCACACGCGTGACCGTGAAGGCCGCCTCGTCAGCTGTGAGCATGGCACACGCTGCGTCAGCCGCACCGAAGTCAACGGCCAGCGTACGGTGCTCGCGAGCGCCTTTGAAGGCAAGCGGTTGAACTCGCCCAACGATGCCGTAGTGGCGCCCGATGGCGCCGTGTGGTTTTCTGACCCTACCTACGGAATCCTCTCGGACTACGAGGGCTATACCGCCGAGCCTGAGTACGCGGGCCGCTACGTGTTCCGGGTAGAGCCCGCCTCGGGCAGGGTGGATGCCGTCGCGACGGATTTCGTGCAGCCCAACGGATTGGCGTTCTCGCCTGACGGCACGCGGCTTTATGTAGCGGACTCCGGTGCCTCTCACGATCCGCTGGGGCCGCGGCACATCCGGGCGTTTACCGTGACTGGCGGCCGGTTGCGAGGCGGCGAAGTCTTCGCTACTGTGGATGCGGGCATCCCGGACGGCCTGCGCGTGGACCTGCGCGGCAATGTGTGGACCAGCGCCGGAGACGGCGTGCATTGCTTTTCTCCGCAGGGTGAGCTGCTCGGCCGGATCCTCGTCCCGGAGCCGGTGGCCAACCTGGAATTCGGTGGGCCGCGGGGCAACCGCCTTTTCATTACAGCTACCACGTCACTTTACGCCTGCTTTCTCACGACATCTGGTGCCTGGGCGCACAGTCTGTAGCTCGCGTCTTGCGGCCGGTCCGAGGTGATTCACCGCGGCCGGGCCTGCAGCCGCGTGCAGCAGGCCCGGCCGGCGTTTCAGTACTTGCGGTTCGGAAATTCCTTGGCGGCCACCTCGGCGGGGAACACGCCCTCGATCGACTTGATCCATCGTGGCAGCGTCTGCCCTGCCGCGGCTTTGGCGGCAGCCTCCATCAGCTGGGGGCCAAGCAGGGGGTTGCACTCCACGCTGACATTCATCTTGCCGGCGATCATCGCTTCGAAGGCGCCCTTGACCGCATCCACGCCGATCACGAGGATATCCTTGCCCGGCTTCAGGCCTGCTTCCTCAATGGCCTGAATCGCACCGATGGCCATGTCGTCGTTGTGCGCGTACAGCACGTTGACCTTTTTGCCTTCAGCCTTGAGGAAGGCCTCCATAACCTCCTTGCCCTTGGCACGCGTGAAGTCGGCAGTCTGCGAGCGGATGATCTTGTAGCGTGGGTTGGCTTTGAGCCCTTCCTCGAAGCCCTTCTTCCGCTCGATTGCGGGATCTGAACCCACGGTTCCCTGCAGTTCGACGATGTTCACATCGCCAGTGGTGCTCTTGGTGTGCTCAAGCAACCACTGTGCGGCGCGACGGCCTTCCTCGACGAAGTCCGAACCCACGAAGGTGGTCCAGGTGGAGGGATCCTTCACCACCACACTGCGGCTTTCCAGAATGACGGGAATCTTGGCGGTCTTGGCCTCTCGCAGCACCGTATCCCAGCCCGTCGTGACGAGCGGCGCGAGGATGATGACGTCCACTTTCTGGGCGATAAAGGAGCGGATCGCCTTGATCTGGTTCTCTTGCTTCTGCTGCGCGTCGGAGAACTTCAGTTCATAGCCGGCGGCACTGGCCGCAGCTTTGACTGAGTCCGTATTGGCTGTGCGCCACTCGCTTTCGGCGCCGGTCTGCGCAAAACCGATCACCAGCTTCTTGCCTTTTGCCTGGCTCCAGGCTGGTGTTGACCAGGCGTAGGCCAGGCTGGCGGCGGCCATTATGGTGGCAAAGCTGCGTCGTTTCATCGGGTTCATCTTGTGTCTCCTGTATTCGTATCAGTTCCATTGGGTGCAGCACTCTTGCCTTATGGGCCGCCCGGTGCTGTGGCGGGCGACAGAACTCAGCCGGGGTACCAGACTACGCGCGGATCGTCGTGCGCCCGTTGGTACGTCCATGCGGACTCGACCATCCGGACCATGTCGAACTGGGGGCGCCAGCCCAACAGGAACTTCGCCTTGGTGTTGTCCAGCCAGGTGGAGCGGTAGGGTGTGCGGACTGGCACCAGCGGCAGGCCTCGCGTGCGTGCCAGATACGCGCCAAGCTCGCCGTAGTCGACCGGCTCGTCCATGCACACGTTCATCAGCTGCTGCCGGGCACGTGGTGCGTCCAGGGCGAGCAGGATGGCGCTCACCAGGTCCTGCACGTGGACGAAATTGCGCTTGACCGGCTGTCCTTCCGGATCAAGCATCACCGGGACCGCACCGGTGCGAGCATGGTCTCGCGCTTCGTTCCCGGGCACCAGGTCCTGCCAGCGGGGCCCACCAAACACATCGTCGCCAAAGGATAAGGTAAACCGGAAATCATCCTTCTCCATAATCCAGGGTGCGCGCAAGCAGCATCCGTTGAGGTCATACTGGATCTGGTACTGCTGAAGCATCACCTCCTCCAGCACTTTGGACAGGGCATAGCAGCCGGGGTACGCGCTGTGCGGCTGGCTTTCCACCACTGGGACGGGATGTGCATAGTGGAAATGCCCCACGGCAGCATCGCCACCCACCAGAATGAACTGCCTGAAGGTCGTGCTGGTGCGGCAACCTTCAAGCAACCAGAACATGCCTTTGACAGCGACATCCATGACGTCGTCCGGCGTTTCCTTGCTGGTTGCAAGGTGCAGCACATGCGTCACCCCGTCAAGGGCGTCCTGCACATCTGCGCGATTCTGGATGGAGCCACGCACGCATTCCAGCCGCTCGTGGGGCTGCAGCACGCGGTTGTGGCAAAGCGCGCGCACGCGGAAACGCTCAAGGCTGGTGTCCTCCAGCAATCGCTGGATAAACGCGCGGCCTACCTTGCCGGTGGCACCCGTGACGAGAAGGAGTCCCGAAGAAGGAAGAGATTGCATGTTGGGGTTTTCTGAAAGGCGGATGGTAGCAAGCCAGGTTCTTTCGAGTGATCATGTTTTGGGTTTGATCCATACCTGGATTTGTATGGATGAATGTGCACCCCCGTCTGGAGTTGCCTTTCCGGCCTCGCGGTCCGGGGGGAACGGCTTTGCTGCGGGCAGGCAGCGAGCCCGGTGCGGCGCGGCGGCTTAGCGCCAGCCTTCATCGATTAGAGAGGGTGCGCTCAGGCGTTGCGGCCATCGCGCCCCGATGCCGGAGCCCCTTCGGCCTGGCTTTCGAGTCACGAAGCAGGCCCTTCTAATTGGTCAGACCGATATTGCACAAATTGAATATGGGTCTTACCATAATCTGCAATCCTCCCAGGACGCGTCACCGGCCCATAGGCTTGATCAACATCAGCACGGCTTTCTGTCACCGCTGTCCCATCGTGAACGGAGGCTCGTTCGGAAAACGCCATCAACCTGACCAGGAAAATCGCATGAAAGAGACAGTGAGCAAAGCCCTGAGGTATGGGATGGTAGCAGCCGCGCTGCCGGGATGACGTGGCTTACCGCCGCGTGGGGAGCGCGCGGTGCCGTTGACCAGGCGCTACAAGAGGCGATCGAATCTGCCGAGCGCAATGCCCCACCCGGCAAACGGCCCATCGTCGAGACACACATCCACTTTTGGCAGGTCACGCGGCCGGGCGGTGTCCCCTGGCCAACACCAGCGGAGGGGCCGATATTTCGTGACGTGCTTCCGCCGGAGTACAGCGCGTTTGCGAAGTCCCAAGGGGTGGTGGCAGCCGGAATTGTGGAGGCAAGCGGCATCGTCCAGGACAACCAGTGGATTCTCGACCTGGTCGGGAGTGATCCGTTTTACGCGTTCTTCGTGGGAAGCCTCGAGATCGGTGCGCCGGGTTTTGCCAAGGACCTCGCGCGTTTTGCGGTAGACCGGCGCTTCGTGGGAATCCGTGGCTACCTTGCCGGTCCGGCGGAAGGCATCACCCTCAGCGCAGCACAGCTCACCAGCCTGCGCGACCTGGCAGCGCGCGGTATGACGCTCGACATCATCAGCCGCGGGACAAAGAACCCGAAAAGCCATGTGCAGGCACTGTGCACCGCGGTGCCCAACCTGCGCACCATCATCGACCATCTGGGCGGCGCAACCGGACCGGCGGTCGACCCCGTGTGGGCATCCGACATCCACCGTCTCGCCAGCGCCTGCMCGAACCTTTACATGAAGTTCTCATCGTTCTATGACATGTATGCACCCGGTGATGTGGTCTCCCCGTCTCCGACCGACCTCGCCTCCTACAAGCCGCACTTTGACGTGCTGATGTCTGCGTTCGGAGAGAACCGCCTGATTTGGGGCAGCAATTGGCCGGTGATTACCCTCCATGGGACTTTCGAGGCCCAGATCGCCATCGCGGAGGCCTGCCTGGCCCCGCTCGGCCCCGGTGTGCGCGACAAGGTGATGTTCAAGAACGCTCTGGCGTTTTACCGTCGGCACAGGCCGTAGTGATAAACCGCTGGGGCTCAGGCGCGACGGCTTTCCCGCCACGAAGCGGGGGTCGCGCCCAGCTCCCGTTTGAATACCGTGTTGAGGTACTGGACGGAACGAAAGCCGCACGCCCGTGCAATCTCGTCGATACCCATTTGCGTCTCACCGAGCAACTGGAAGCATTGCTTCAGCTTGTGCTGCAGGATTTCGTCGTGCACGGATCGCTTCAACTCCCGGCGGAAGTACATCTCCAGCGATGAGCGCGAAAGCCCTACGGTTTCGGCGACCTGTTCGGTCTTGATGCCTTGGCAGGCGTATTGGCGGATGTAGTGGAGCGCGCGCATCACCGGCGCGCTGTGTTCGGCGTCGCGCGCGGTGGAGGCTCGTGAATGCACGCCCGCCGGGGGCACGACCACCCGCACTCCGTTGACCGGTGAGCCGCCGAGGGCCTGATGCAACAGATGCGCCGCGCGATAGCCCATCTCGTGTGTACCCTGGCTGACTGAACTGAGCTGGATTCTCGTCAGATGCTGGCCCAGCGTGTCATTGTCGATCCCTATGATGGCAACTTCGTCGGGCACTGCAATGGCGCCGACGATGCAGGCCTGCAGCACCTGGCGAGCGCGTGCGTCCGTGACAGCGACGATGCCGATGGGTTTGGGCAGGTCCTGCAGCCAGGAGAGCAACTTCCTCGTCGCGCTGCCCCAGGTGGGAGCGCTGGTTGYCAGGCCCCGGTGAATCTCGCCTGTCAGTCCATCGCGGGCAAGGCAGGCGGTGAACGCTTTTTCGCGTTCCAGGGCCCAGCGATTCAGTGGCGACTCCGGCATGCTGTAGCAGGCAAAGCGGGAAAGGCCGGACTCCACCAGATGGGTCATCGCATGTGCAACCAGTTCGCGGTTGTCCGTGGCGACGTACGGAACATTGGCGGGGTAGCAGGCGGAATCCTCGTAGGACCCCCCTACAGCGATGACCGGCACACGCACACCGCTCAAGGCCTGGGCCACTGCGGGGTCGTCATAGTCGGCGATGATCCCGTCGCCGTCCCAGTCATGGATGCCGTCAAGCCGAAAGCGGAAATCCTCTTCGAGGAAGAGGTCCCAGGCGACCCTTGTCTGGTTCACGTAGTCGCCAATACCCGTAATGATCTCGCGGTCATACGCCTTGCTCGCGTGAAAGAGCAATGCCACGCGAAGCACGGTAGGTCCACTTTGGCGAAATGACGATTTCATGGTTGGCCGGTTGATTTGTCAGGATATTGGCATATCGCACCGATTGCTGCACTGCAGAAAGGAATTTCGCAAGCCGCCCTCGTAAATTTCGCAATCGCGTGCGGAGGCCGACGCTCCTAGGATCGTAGGTTGGACATTGTCAACCATCACAACACATGAGCTTTCTTGAATCCATTGCACCGGTGCGCTATGAAGGCCCGCAGGCCACGACGCCATTGGCTTATCGCCACTACGACGCCAACGCGCTCGTAATGGGCAAGCCCATGGAGCAGCACCTGCGGCTCGCGGTTTGCTACTGGCACACCTTTGTATGGCCCGGCAGCGACGTCTTCGGGCAGGGTACGTTTGCGCGGCCCTGGCACACCGGTGGGGATGAATTGACGATGGCGCGCAAGAAAGCGGACGCGGCCTTCGGCCTGATTTCCCGGCTGGGCGTGCCGTTCTACACCTTCCATGACACGGACGTGGCGCCGGAAGGTGCAAACCTGGCCGAGTACCGCAGCAACCTGGCCGCGATGGTGGACGTGCTGGCCCAGAAACAGGAGGAGGCGGGGATTGCTCTGCTCTGGGGGACCGCCAATCTGTTCAGTCATCCTCGCTACGCCGCCGGCGCCGCGAGCAATCCGGATCCCGAAGTCTTCGCGTACGCGGCGACGCAGGTTTTCAGTGCGCTCAACGCGACGCAGCAGCTTGGCGGCGCCAACTACGTGATGTGGGGTGGCCGCGAAGGCTACGACACCCTGCTCAACACGGATTTGCAGCGCGAACGCCGGCAACTGGGCCGCTTCATGCAACTGGTGGTAAACCACAAGCACAAGATCGGGTTCAAGGGTCAACTGCTGATCGAGCCCAAGCCGCTGGAACCGACCAAGCACCAATACGACTTCGACAGCGCCACGGTGTATGGCTTCCTGAAGGAGTTCGGCCTTGAAAAGGAAATCAAGCTCAACATCGAGGCCAACCATGCCACGCTGGCGGGCCATAGCTTCCAGCACGAGATCGCTACGGCTGCATCCCTCGGGATCTTTGGCAGCATCGACGCTAACCGCGGTGACCCGCAAAACGGCTGGGATACCGACCAGTTTCCCAATAGTGTTGAAGACCTCACGCTGGCGCTCTATGAAGTTCTGCGTGCTGGTGGTATCGGCAGCGGCGGGTTCAATTTCGACGCGAAAGTGCGGCGCCAGAGCATGGACCCGGTCGACATCCTGCACGGGCATGTGGGTGCCATTGATGCGCTGGCGCTGGCGCTCAAAAGCGCTGCGCGGTTGATGGAGTCCCGCGAGCTCGAGCAGTTCCGCCAGCAGCGCTACGCGAACTGGGAAGGCGAACTGGGGCAGCGCATCATCACGGGCGATATGAGCCTCAGCCAGCTTGCCGAACACGCTTTCGTCAATGACCTTCGGCCCAAGCCCGTGAGTGGCCGCCAGGAGTGGCTGGAAAACCGGGTCAATGCCGCGATCTTCGCCGGCGCGGCCTGAAGAGAAGGTGGAATCGTTGTGAGCTTGACGGTCGGCTTCAGGGATGTGAGCAAGAGGTTTGGCCCCGTGCAGGTTCTGCACGGTGTCAGCTTCGAGCTCGCGCCGGGCCGCGTGTACGGAGTGCTTGGGGAAAATGGCGCCGGCAAGTCGACATTGATGAAAATCCTTGCCGGCTACGAGGCGGCCAGCGAAGGCGTGGTGGAGGTGGGCGGGCACGCCGTGCGCTTCAAGGGGCCGCGCGAGGCTGAAACCGCCGGTGTGGTGATGATCCATCAGGAGTTCAACCTGGCGGACGACCTGACCATTGCGCAGAACATCTTTCTCGGCCATGAGCGAAAGCGCTACGGGTTGCTGGATGAAGACTGGATGGCACGGGAGGCCGCCGCGGCATTGCGCCAGGTTGGCCTGAGCTGCAGTCCCGCGCGCCGCGTGGGCGACCTCATCGTGGCCGAGAAACAGCTGGTGGAAATTGCGCGTGCGCTCAGCCGGCGTGCCCGCGTGCTGGTGATGGACGAGCCCACCGCGACATTGACACCCTCAGAGACCGAACGCCTGTTCTCCCTCATCGGGCAGTTGAGGGCGGCAGGTTCCACCATCCTCTATATCTCGCACAAGCTGGACGAGGTCGAACGCATCACTGATGAGATAGTGGTCATGCGCGACGGCCGCTTCGTGGCTCGCCGGCCTACTGGCAGCGTGACGCGCCAGCAAATGGCCAGCTTGATGGTCGGGCGCGAACTCGCCGATCTCTACCCGCCCAGGCTTGCCGTGGCGCCCGACGCGCCCATTCTGCTGAACGTCGAAGGCCTGACCGTCCCGGGGTGGTGCCATGATTCAAGCTTTCAGGTGCGTGCCGGAGAGATCCTCGGTTTTGCGGGGTTGGTCGGTGCGGGCCGGACCGAATTGTTCGAAGGGCTCCTGGGTTTGCGTCCGTCCAGCGCCCGGACAGCGCAGGTTGCCGGAAGGGCATGGACGCGGCGCAACCCGCGTTCGGCGGCACGGCTGGGTCTCACCTACCTGAGCGAGGATCGCAAGACGCGCGGCCTGCATCTGCGCATGGGGCTGACCCAGAACCTCACGCTGATGGCTCTTGAGCGTTACACCACGCCGCTGCTCGACCCGCAGCGGGAAAAGGCGGCGCTGGCGGTTGCGACCACGGCGTTCGGCATTCGCACGCAGCGCTCCGACGTGCCGGCCTCCGCCCTGTCCGGCGGCAACCAGCAGAAGCTGGCGCTTGCGCGGGTGTTGCAGCCGGATCCCAAGGTCGTTGTGCTGGACGAGCCGACGCGGGGGGTCGACGTAGGCGCCAAGCGCGACATTTATTTCCTGATCCAGCGGCTGGCCAGCGAAGGCCGCGGAATCGTCGTTGTGTCCTCCGAGCTGCTCGAGCTGATCGGGCTATGCCATCGCGTCCTCGTGATGCGTCAGGGCAGACTGGTTGCCGAGCTCCGGCAGGACCAGCTGTCCGAAGAACTGTTGATTGCCCATGCGACTGGAACACACTGATACCGCTGCTGTCGAAGTCCCTGCTGCGCAGCGGGTTCTGCGCAAATGGCCTTCTTTTGCGGGTGCCGGACCGCTGGCCGGGTTGGTGCTTGTTTGCATCATGGGGGCGATCCTCAACGAGAACTTTGCCAGCCTTGACAACGCCATGAACGTGCTCACCCGTACGGCTTTCATCGGCATCATCGCAGTGGGGATGTGCTTCGTCATCATCTCTGGCGGCATCGACCTTTCGGTGGGATCCATGGCCGCGCTGATTGCCGGCGGCACGATCCTGCTGATGAACGCGGCAGCAAGCGCGGGCTGGAACCCCCTGGCTGCCGTGATGACCGGCATGGCATTCGCGGTGCTGCTGGGCGCGCTGTTTGGGCTGGGCCATGGGCTGCTTATCAGCAAGGGACGTATAGAGCCCTTCATCGTGACGCTTGGGACGCTGGGCATCTTCCGCGCTTACCTGACTTATTTCTCCAACGGCGGCGCCATCACGCTTGACAGCGCGCTGGTCGATGTCTACAGCCCGGTGTATTACGGCAGCTGGCTGGGCGTACCGGTTCCCGTCTGGGTGTTCGCCGCGGTCGCATTGCTGGGCGGGCTCGTCCTCAACCGCACCGCCTTCGGCCGGTATGTCCAGGCCATCGGCTCCAACGAGCAGGTTGCACGCTACGCCGCTGTCGAGGTGGACCGGGTCAAGGTGCTCRCGTACATGCTGCTGGGTGTTTGCGTGGGGATCGCCACGGTGCTGTATGTGCCTCGCCTGGGTTCGGCATCGCCGAGCACCGGCCTGCTGTGGGAGCTGGAAGYCATCGCGGCGGTCATCGTCGGCGGCACTGCCCTGCGCGGCGGTGCCGGGGGTATCACCGGCACCGTGATCGGCGCCGTGCTGCTCTCGGTGATCGGCAACATCCTCAACCTCACCAGCATCATCAGCGTGTACCTGAACGCGGCGGTGCAGGGGTTTGTGATCATTGCCGTCGCGTTTTTCCAGCGAGGGCGCAAGTAACTGGTTCCCCACAGGCGGCAAGGCTGCCGTTTTTTACAACATCAAGGAGACAAGCCATGAAATCACTGATAAGTTTGATGGTCGCCGGCGTTACGGCACTCGCGGCTCTGGGTACGGTACCTTCGGCCGTCGCCCAGGGCAAGCCGCATATCGGCGTCTCGATCCCGGCGGCCACGCACGGCTGGACGGGGGGGGTCGTGTACTGGGCCAACCGGACCAAGTCGGAGCTGGAAAAGCAGTACCCGGGCCTGAAAGTCACCATCAAGACGGCCGGGTCGGCCTCGGAACAGGCGAACCAGGTGCAGGACCTGCACACCGCCAACAAGATCGACACCCTCGTGATCCTGCCATTCGAGTCGGCGCCGCTCACACAACCGGTTGCGCAGGTCAAGAGCAAGGGCGTTTACGTCACGGTCGTTGACCGTGGCCTGACGGATGCGAATGCGCAGGACGCCTATGTCGCCGGTGACAACCCCGGCTTTGGCAAGGTATCAGCCGAGTTCATGGCCAAAGCCCTGGGTGGCAAGGGTAACGTCGTCGTGCTGCGGGGCATTCCGACGGTCATCGACAACCAGCGCGTGGACGCGTTCACGGCGGTAATGAAGAGTTATCCGGACATCAAGATACTGGATGCCAAGCACGGCAACTGGAACCGCGATGACGCGTTCAAGGTGATGCAGGACTACCTGACCCGTTTCAAGCAGATCGACGCGGTCTGGGCTTCTGATGACGACATGGCGGTCGGGGTGCAAAAGGCCATCGCGCAAGCCAAACGTACCGACGTCAAGCTCGTGCTGGGCGGCGCAGGTTCCAAGGATTACATCAAAAAGGTCATGGACGGCGACAAGATCGTCACGGCCGACGTCACCTACTCGCCCGCCATGATTGCCGACGCGATGAAGCTCACGGCAGCCGCGCGGGTGAAGGGCGAGAAGCTGCCGGCCACCACCATCATCCCGTCGGTACTGGTGACCAAAGACAACGCCAAGCAGTATTACTTCCCCGATTCTCCGTTCTGAGGCTGCCATGGCAAGACCTGTCACTCTTTTTACCGGGCAATGGGCGGACCTGCCGCTCAAGGAGCTGGCGCCCCTGGCACGCAGCATGGGCTACGACGGCCTGGAGCTGGCATGCTGGGGTGACCATTTCAATGTGCAGGAGGCCCTGGCAAGCGACCGCTACGTGCAGGACCGGCGCGATCTGCTGGAGCAGCACGGGCTGCGCTGCTTCGCCATCGGTAACCATTTGGTGGGACAGGCGGTGTGCGACCTGATCGACGAGCGGCACAAGGCCATTCTTTCGCCGCAGGTCTGGGGCGACGGTGATCCGGAAGGCGTGCGCCAGCGCGCCGCGCGCGAAATGCAGGACACCGCGCGGGCCGCCGCCAAGTTGGGCGTTAAAGTGGTGACAGGCTTCACCGGTTCGTCCATCTGGCATTCGCTGTACGCGTTCCCGCCGACTTCGCAGGAATACTGGGACAAGGGCTTCACCGATTTCGCCCAGCGATGGAAACCCATCCTTGATGTGTTTGACCAGCAGGGCGTGAATTTCGGGTTGGAAGTCCATCCGACGGAAATTGCTTTTGATACCGCCTCTGCGCAACGGGCCGTCGCGGCCATCGGTGGCCACAGGCGCTTCGGGTTTAATTTCGACCCCAGCCACCTGGGCTACCAGGGTGTGGACTACGTCAAGTTCATCCGCACATTTGGCGACCGCATCTACCACGTGCACATGAAAGATGTGTGGTGGGGCCGGGGTGACGGCACCGCCGGCGTCTTCGGCGGGCACACCAGCTTCGGCGACGCTCGCCGCCACTGGGATTTTCGCAGTGTCGGGCGGGGGCAGATTGACTTCGAATCCATCATCGTCGCGCTCAACGATGTGGGCTACAACGGGCCCTTGAGCGTTGAGTGGGAAGACAGCCGCATGGACCGGGTGCATGGCGCCACTGAAAGCGCGGCCTACAGCAAGCGGCTGGATTTCAAGCCTGCGGCAGGCGCCTTCGACGCGGTGTTCGACAAGGCCAAGCAGGGCGGGATGGCCGGCACATGAAAAAACTGCGCTATGCAATGGTGGGCGGCGGGCAGGGCGCTTTCATCGGCGCCGTGCACCGCAAGGCGATGGCGCTGGACGGACAGATGGAGCTGGTGGCAGGAGCCCTGTCTTCCGAGCCAGAGCGTGCGCGTGCCTCCGGCCGCGACCTCGACCTGCGCGAGGATCGCAACCACGGCCGGTGGGAGGATCTGCTCGCCGACGAACTGCGGCGCAGCAAGGACGAGCGCATCGACTTCGTCTCCATCGTCACGCCCAACCACGTGCATTTTCCCGTCGCCCGCGCATTCGCCGAGGCGGGCATCCATGTGGTGTGTGACAAGCCGCTGGTCCATACCAGTGAAGAGGCTGCCGAGCTCGTGCAGGTCGTCAAGCGCAGCGGCTCCATCTTCGGCGTGACGTACAACTACACGGGCTATCCCATGGTGCGCGAGGCGCGTGACATGGTTGCGCGCGGCGCGATTGGCGTGGTGCGCAAGGTCATCGTCGAATACAACCAGGGCTGGCTTGCCACTCACCTGGAAGCGAGCGGGCAGAAGCAGGCCGACTGGCGGACGGACCCGGCGCGCAGCGGCGTGGCGGGCGCCATCGGCGACATCGGCTCGCACGCGGAGAATCTGGTGGCGACGGTGACGGGCCTGGAACTGGAAAGCATCTGCGCGGACCTCACCATCTTCGTGCCGGGCCGGCGCCTTGACGACGACGGCAACGTCCTGCTGCGGTTCAAGAACGGCGCCAGGGGCGTGCTGATCGCGTCGCAGATCGAGGTGGGTTGCGAGAACGACCTGCGGCTGCGTGTGTTTGGCACTACCGGTACTTTGGACTGGCGCCAGGAGGAGCCTAACCGGCTGCTGCATGCCCCCATCGACGGCCCGGCCCGCATGTTGACGCGGGGCTCGCCATGGCTCGGTGAGGCGGCTCGCCGCGCGACACGATTGCCCACGGGGCACCCAGAGGCCTTTATCGAAGCCTTCGCCAATGTCTACCTGGGAGTGGCTGCGCACATCCGCGCGCTGCAGGCCGGTAGTGAGCCGGATCCGCTGGACGCCGACTATCCCCACCTCGAAGACGGCGCCCGAGGGGTGCGGTTCATCGAGAAGGTGGTGCAGTCCGCGGCCAGTACGGCCAAGTGGACGCCGTTCGAGGGCTGACCGATGTTCATGGGCATTGATCTTGGCACCTCAAGTGTCAAGGCGGTGGTGCTGGACCGTAGCCACCGCCTGGTGGCCAGCGGCTCCGCGGCGCTGTCGGTGGATGCTCCCCATCCCTTGTGGCGGGAGCAACACCCTTCCGAATGGTGGCGCGCGTGCGATGCCGCCGTGGGTGCCGCGTTGCAGGAGTTGCGGCGCGGCGGCCGCACGGGCAGCCAGATCGAGGCCATCGGCCTGACCGGCCAGATGCACGGCGCGACCCTGCTGGATGGGCACGGCGAAGTCTTGCGGCCAGCCATCCTCTGGAACGATGGCAGGGCTGCTGCGGAATGTGTGGAGCTGGAGCGGGCGGTGCCGCGGTCGCGTCAGATCACCGGCAACCTGATGATGCCGGGCTTTACGGCGCCCAAGCTGCTTTGGGTATCCAGACACGAACCCGGCGTGTTCGACCGGGTCCGGCAAGTACTGCTGCCCAAGGATTGGCTGCGCTGGCGTCTGACCGGCGACTATGCGACCGACCTGTCCGACGCATCCGGCACACTGTGGCTGGATGTGGGCAGGCGCGAATGGAGCGACGAACTCCTGGCCGCTTGCGGCCTGTCCACCGCGCACATGCCCAGCTTGCACGAAGGCCCGGAGGTCACCGGCACCCTGCTGCCCGAGGTCGCGCAACATTGGGGCTTGCGCGAAGTTCCGGTGGTAGCCGGTGCCAGCGATAACGCAGCAGGTGCCCTGGGTGCTGGTGTGGTGAACCCGGGTGAGGCGATGCTGTCCCTGGGAACGTCCGGTGTGGTGTTTGTGGCCACTGGCTCTTTTGTCGCCAATCCGCAGCAGGCCGTGCACAGCTTTTGCCACGCACTGCCGCAGGCCTGGCACCTGATGTCCGTGATGCTGTCGGCTGCCTCGTGCCTCGAGTTCACAGCGGGGCTGCTGGGAGAGCGCGACGTGGCCGTGCTGCTTGCGCAGGCAGAGCAGCGCGGCCTGCGAGAAGATACGCCGTTGTTCCTGCCTTATCTGAACGGCGAACGCACGCCGCACAACAATCCGCATGCCAAAGCCGTGTTTTTTGGCATGCACGCAGGCACGCAGCGCGAAGACATCGTGAACGCCACGCTTGAGGGTGTATGCCTGGGCATGGCGCAGGGAATCGCCGCGCTGCAGTCGGTTCAGCCTGGCCTGGCGTGCGTCAGCCTGATCGGCGGCGGCTCGCGCAATGCCTATTGGGCTCAGATGCTGGCTGACGCTACCGGCCTGCAGGTGGTCCGTCACGCGGACGCCGAGGTTGGCCCATCACTGGGCGCGGCCCGGCTGGCCTGGCTGGCCTGCGATCCGGACGAAGCGGCGGAAATATTTCGTGCACCAGAGGTGACTGACGTATTCGAGGTACGCGCGGCCGAACGAGCGCGCATGCAGAACCGCGCCGCCCGGCTGGCAGGGTTGTATGACAGCCTCACACCACACTTTCAGCTATAGCAGGTGGCGTGGCGATGGCATTGGAATGGCCACAACCTGCAGGCGCAGATGCCCCGATCAGGCTTCGAAGTCAGGACGCCTGCGGAAGGTAGCTCGGCCTTGCCGCCGTCATTCCCGCCTTGACTTGCTGGGTGATCTCATCGGCCAGTACCTCGTCCAGACCCGATTCGAGTCCGTCCAGCGCACGCTTGACGATGTCATCAGGGCTGGCCTTCGGAACCTCAAACCCGCGCGTGAGGTCGGTGTCAACGTAGCCCATGTGCAGCCCCAGCACTTGCGTCTTTTGCGCCGCCAGCTCGGTGCGCAAGGCATTGGTCAGCGACCAGGCTGCGGACTTGCTGGCCGAATAGGCCGCCAGCTCGCCCCCATTCACCCATGAGGAAATCGACAGCACATTGAGCAGGGCACCACCGCCGTTGCTTTTGAGAACCGGCGCAAAGGCCTTGCTCATGCGCAGCACGCCGTAGACGTTGGTCTCGAAGATGCGCCGGGTGGTGTCTTCGCTGTCGGCCGCCAGAAAGCCGCCCGGCTGGGCAATGCCCGCGTTGTTGATGACCAGCGTGACATCCGACGCCAGCGCTGCGGCGGCCGCTACGTCTTCAGGCTTGGTGACGTCGAGCTTTAAAGCCTGAACGCCGGGCAGGGTGATGGTGGCGGGGTCGCGAGCGGCCGCGTAGACCTTGCGGGCGCCGCGGGCGAGCAGCTCGCGCGCGAAGGCCAGGCCAATGCCGCGATTGGCGCCGGTGACGAGAACGACAGAATCTTTAATCTTCATGGAAATCTCCAAAGTAGGGAACAAACGGTTCCAGTTGCCGGCTTTCGGACTTTAAGGTTTGAAGTCTTCAACCGCACCGACATAAACAAATTCACACGATCTTGATGACGACCTTACCCTTGGCGCGGCCCGCTTCGACATAGGCCATGGCCTCGTTGGTCGATTCAAACGGGAAGACCCGGTCCATCACAGGGCGGATGGCGCCGGCATCGAAGAGCCGGGTGATCTCGCGCAGTTGGCTGCCACTGGCCTTCATGAAGAGGAACGCGTAGTCAACTCCGCGGTCCTTTGCCCTGCGCCGGATGCCCGAACTCAGCAATCGCATCACCAGTTTTACGAATGCAGGAGCACTGCTTTCCTTGCCGAATGCGGGATCGGGTGGGCCCGAGATGGAGATGAGTTTCCCACCGGGCTTAAGCACATGCAGTGACTTCTCCAACGTCTTGCCGTCCTGGCTGTTCAGCACGACGTCGTAGTCGCGCAAGACATCTTCGAAATCCTGCGTCTTATAGTCGATCACGACGTCCGCGCCCAGACTCTTCACAAGCGCGACATTGCCCGTGCTCGTCGTCGTGGCAACGGTGGCGCCCAGATGCTTGGCCAACTGGATGGCAAAGGTGCCAACGCCCCCTGAGCCGGCCTGGATGAAGACCTTCTGTCCTTTTTTCAGCCGGGCCTTCTCGACCAGTGCCTGCCAGGCCGTTAAGGCCACCAGCGGGATGGACGCGGCTTCTTCCATCGTGAGCCCCGCAGGCTTGAGCGCCAGGGATGCCTCCTTGACCGGGACAAATTCAGCGAAGGTACCGATCCGGAAATCATCGGGCCGCGCGTAGACCTCATCACCCGGCTTGAACTGCCGCACGCGTGGGCCGACCCGGACGACCACCCCAGCGACGTCGTGACCCAGGATGAGAGGCAGACAATAGGGCAGTATGAGTTTGAATTCGCCGTCGCGGATTTTGAAGTCCAGCTGGTTCACGCCAGCGGCATGCACCTGGACCAGGACCTCGTCATCGCGCAGCTCCGGGCTCGGCATGTCCGCTAACCGCAAACTGCTCTTTTTTCCATAACGCTCAACGATGAATGCTTTCATGATGTTTTCACGGTTGGCATCACGTCGAGCCGCAGATCTTTTCGAATCCCGGCATCCACCAGACCAGCAGGCGCAAATGTGCGGAGCAATCGCAGGCGAGTCGCGAGTCCGCCTGCGGTGTATCGGAGTTTGGGGCGAGCAGCACTGGCAGCTTTCAGCACGACGTCAGCCACGACCCCCGGCTGTTCCGCAGTGGCCATCACTTCCTTCACACGCTGGCTCACGGCGGCGCGAACCTCGCGGTACTCGTCGAGCTGGGCGTCAGGTTCCAGGAAGTTCGCGTCGAACGGCGTCTTCGTGTATGCGGGCTCGATGACCGAGACCCGGATGCCCCTGGTGCGCAGCTCATGGTCGAGCGACTCGGAGTAGCCTTCTATCGCATGCTTCGTCGCCGCATACAGCGCCCCGTACGGCATGGGCAGGAACCCGAGCACCGAGCCGATGTTGATGATGCGTCCTGTCCCCTGTCGGCGCATGTGCGGCACGACGGCGCGCGTCATCCGGACGATCCCGAAGAAGTTGGTGTCGAAGATGGCTTGAGCCTGCGTGATCGAGCTCTCTTCCGCACCGGCTGGCGCGACCCCGAAGCCCGCGTTGTTGACGAGCAAGTCGATGCGGCCTTCCCGCTGAATCAGCGTCCGGACGGCGGCCTCAACCGACTCGTCCTGGGTTACGTCCAGGGACAACATGTCGAACAATTGCCCGCCGGGCTGGCCGCCGCGCCTGCTGGTGCCGTAGACCTTGTAGCCGGCTTTTGCCAGCCGCTCTGCGGTCTCTTTGCCGATGCCTGAGGAGGCGCCCGTCAGG
>NZ_JBFUBD010000026.1:0-28007 GCF_056405935.1 Polaromonas sp. P1_E3 | reverse complement strand
CCAGAGGAGGCGCCCGTCAGGAGCGAAATTTTGTTTTCAGTCGTCATGGTGTTTTCTTTCAGGATGTGAAGACGGGAGAGGCGGGGGATGGTCGGTTTGAGGTGCATGACCGGACAGAAGGCCACGTTGGCAGGCATTGCGCTTATTTGGAATGATGATCGTCATATGTAAAGGCGAATGAAAAAGTGAGGAGGTGCTGTGTCCCGGAATTCAGACGGAGGGGGGAGCGGGGGTAAGGTGCTTGATGGCGGCCTCGCACAGGCTGCCCGCCAGTGCGGGCTCGTCAACCGCGCGGGCCAGCAGCAGGGTGCCGACCATGGTGGCCAAGGTCACCATCGCCCGTTCGTGAGCACCGGGCTGCCCCCAGTCAGGTGACTGGCGGGCCACAAAATCAATCGTTTCCTTGATGTGCCGGGTGGTCGCGCGGCGTATTTCAGGCGTCTGGCGCGCCGTTTCCGATCCCAGCGCCACCAGGGGACATCCCATTTCGACCTGCTCAAGGTGCTCAGGTGAGAGGTAGCCGCGCACCATGGATTCCAGTGCCTGTTCTGAAGGCACGCCGGCCACTACGCCTGTCGCCATGGCAGCGGCGTCGGCGCAGGCCCGGGTGGCCGCTTCTGCCAGCATGGCCTCGCGCGACGCAAAGTGGGCATAAAAAGCACCATGGGTCAGGCCAGCTTCCTTCATGATGTCGGCCACGCCGGTGCCGCTATAGCCGCTGCGGCGTATCGCCCGCGCAGCGACGGACACGATGCGTTCGTGGGAGGCCTCCTTGGCGGCCGTTCTGGCGTTAATCTTGGCGTTTCGCATGACATGCATAATACATGATTTCGCGAAGACGCGTTCAAGGCATTTTTGAGCGCTGACTTTGGACGTCCTTTACGCAAAACGGGAAGGACACAGGAAAGGAGGGCGTTGCCTGTGCGGTTTAAGGAGAGATGCACACGCCAGGCTGGCGTGTGCGGCACTGCTTAACCCGCAGTATTTGCCCTGCCGTGTGCGGCAGGTACGTTGAAGTCGGTGGGGTAGGAGTTGTCGACGCTCAGCTTGTAGCCTTCACGCTGCGCCTGTTCCAGTTCGGCGCGGACTTCGGCGCGGGTTTTGGTGCCTGCAACCGGCGCGGCATCGGTTCCGGGGTAGCTGCTGTCGCTGTTGGCCCGGTAGGCCGCGTGCGGTGACTGCAGCACCTCCGCGCGGACATCGGCGCGGCTCAAGGTACTGGTGGCGCTCACTTCGTTACCGGGGTAGTTGCTGTCCTGGGCAAAGCTGCTGGCAGAGGCCAGCGCTGCAAGTGCAAAAACAGAGGCGGAAACAAGTTTGATCGATTTCATGATGATTTCCTTTAAGAGCAATTGAGAGAAAACAGGCGGGACGGACGCTGTGCCCGTGAGGCCTTCATCGCTGAGTTCACTGCGTTGTGTTTGAACAGGTGGCTCACCGATGCATCAAACCTTGTTCCGCGGCGCAGATACACAAGTGCGTATTGGCAGAACATTCAATTGCCGAAACCGGAACAATAACGGCGTGTAGTCTTGGAACTTTTGGGTGCGCAGAAAGTTCGCTCACGTTTCTTCGCGATTTTGTGAGCCTTGTTTCACGAAGGTGAAATGCCATGCGCTACGGCAGCACCGGGCGGGCCTGACATTGTTGTGTGGATTGCCATGTGGGGCTGCTCGGCCGCTTTTCTACACCGGCCGCCGGGTTGGTGCCGTCGTGCCCGACGCAGGCTTTAGTCCTGCCGCGCTTCCATCCTCTTGAGCACGGCGCGCGTGTATTCGGTCATGAACTCCAGAAACACGCTGGTGCGCGCAGGAATGAATTTGCGGCTGGGCAGTGCTGCGTACAGCGTGTTCCTTCCCGTGATCCACGGCGACAACACCCGCTGCAGCTCGCCGTTCTGGAGGGATTTCGCCACGAGGTCGATGGGCTGGATGCTGATGCCCGCGCCGTCCAGGCATGCCCTGATCAGCGTGGAGGTGTTGTTGACCAGCAGGGCGGGCTCGACCTTTATTTCCAGTTCGCGCTTGTTCTCTTCCGGGTTAATGAGGCGCAGGCTGAGGTGCCGGTTCGCCTGGAGCTTGATGCGCAAGCAGCGGTGCTGCGCCAGATCTTCCGGTTGCGTGGGGATGCCGTGCTCCTCCAGGTAGCTGGGCGCGGCGCACAGGATGCCGTCCGAAGAGGCGATGGGCCGCGCAATGATGTTGGCGTCGAAGGTGTCGGCAGCGCCGAGCAGGGTCAGGTCGTAGTCTTCAATGGGCGGCACCAGCGGCGAGTCGGTATGGATGTCGAGGACGACCTTCGGGTAGCGCCGCCCGAACTCGGCCACCAGCGGCGCGAGCACATGCGTGGCGAACACCGGGGGCGTCAGGATGCGGATGACGCCGGACATTTCCTGGGCATGCGCCTGGGCCGCGGCGTGGGCTTCGTCAATGTCGTTCAGGATATGGCGCACGCGGGCCAGGTAGGTTTCGCCCGCATCGGTGAGGGCCAGGCGCCGTGTGGTGCGCTGCAGCAGACGCACGCCCAGGTGATCCTCCAGGTCACCGACCAGCCGGGTCACCACAGCCGACGACATGTCGAATTTGCGCGCCGCCGCTGCAAAACTGCCGTCATCCACCACCTGCTGAAAAACGCGCATTGATTGAAGCCGGTCCATGGTTTACCCCTAATTTAAGCCACCATTGTTGCTGATTTAACAGTAATGTATTGTTGAATTTGCTATTTTTTGATTGATTTGAATGGAATAAAGTTCATACATCGATGAGCCGAAGCCCACTACAAGGCGACTCACCGAGGCTGGACAGACGGGAAGATGAGCCCGCCATGCCCGGAACGTCACTTTAACTTTGAGAGGATATTCATCATGAAATCGAACTTTATCGCCGCTACCGTTGTTGCTGTTGCCGCCCTGACTTCCGTGGCTGCTTCTGCCCAGACCTTCAACTCCTACCTGTTTGACCAGATGCAGGCGCCTGCGACCAAAACCCGTGCTGAAGTCAAAAGCGACCTGCTGCAGGCCCAAAACGCCGGTTCAGCTTCAAGCTACAACGGCGCTACCGCGCAGCAAAACCTGGGCACGCCTCGTGCCGAGAAAGCCGGTACCGCACCACAGGCTACTGCTGAAATCGTGAAAACCAGCCAGCAGTAAGCGCACTGCAACGGACCGGCTCTGGCCGGTTCCTGGCGCAATCGCCCCGGCAACCTCWGAGGTTGCCGGGGCGATTGCATTGGGGATACCCGATGGAAGGAATGTTGCTGAATTCTCTTTAATGGGATAAATTCCCATATATGGAAAATTTTGGTGCCACAGAAACCCGCTTTGATCAGCGCATTGCCCAACGCCTGAAGGATTTGCGCACCGAGCGCGGCTGGTCCCTGGATGAGCTGGCGCGACGCAGCGCGGTGAGCCGCGCCACCTTGTCACGTCTCGAAAACGCCGAGGTAAGTCCAACCGCGAGCATGCTGGGCAAGCTATGCCCGGCTTATGGCCTGACCATGTCGCGCCTCATCCGCATGGTGGAAGAAGAATTTGCGCCTCTGATCCCCCGGCACGCACAGGCCGTCTGGACCGATCCGGAAACCGGGTTCCGCCGCCGTTCGGTGTCGCCACCCGCCCAGACCCTGGCAGGCGAAGCCCTTGAATGCGAACTTGAGCCGGGTACCCACATCCGCTATGAAAACTCCCCCCGGCCGGGGCTGGAGCACCACCTGATCCTGGTCGAAGGCCGGCTGGACATCACCGTCGACGGGCAAACCCACGCCCTGCAGCCCGGAGATTGCCTGCGCTACCAGCTCTTTGGTCCCAGCGTATTCGCCACGCCCCAGACAAGCCGGGCCCGGTATGTTCTTTTTGTCGTCTGAGGCTTCCATGGCCAGTGAAACCCCAAACACCTTTTCGATTTTCTCAGCCGGTGATATCGAAGAACACCTTGATGAACTCGGCGCGCTGCTGCACGACTGCGTGCATGCCGGCGCGAGCATCGGCTTTGTGCTGCCGTGTTCCGCAAGCGACTGCCTGGCTTTCTGGCAAAGCAAGGTGTTGCCGGCCGTGCGTGAGGGCGGGCTGTTGCTGGTGGTGGCCCGGCAGCACGGCCGCATCGCCGGCGCGGGCCAACTGGATTGCAACACGCCGGCCAACCAGCCGCATCGCGCGGAAGTGCGAAAAGTGATGGTGCATCCCGGCTTTCGCCGCCGCGGCATCGCCAGGGCCCTGATGGCCGAACTTGAACGGCTTGCAAGCCAGCGCGGCCGCAGCCTGCTCACGCTCGACACACGCACCGGCGACCAGGCCGAGCCGCTCTATGCGTCGCTGGGCTACCAGACCGCGGGCATCATCCCCGGGTATTGCCGCGACACGCTGGATGCGGGGCGCCTTGACCCGACCACCATCATGTACAAGGCGCTCAACCCACTCAACCCACTCAACCCGCGCCCATGATGCGGCAGGCAGCCCGTAGCCGCCGAAGTGAAGCAGCACCGTCGCCATGATGGTGACCGGCAGTGGCGGCACTTACGTGACCGGGCGCGGCCAGGCGGTCACGCGCATCGTGGTTCGGCCGGACCGCATCAATGTGATCTCGGCCGCACTCTAGAATCCGGACACCTTGAAGACCTCCAACACACCTTACGCCCTTGCCTTTGTCGCCGCGCAGCTGTTGGCCCTGCCGGGCCTGGGTCTGGCGCTTTACCTGTACACCGTTGGCAAGATGGCCGGCAGTGGGGGCTGGCTGCTGGGCATGTTCGAGCTGCTGTTTTCAGGCGCGGTGATCCTGCCCGCAGTGCTGCTGTGCACGGTGCTCTTGCTGGTTGCAGGCTTGTTCTCCCGGGTGCGGCCGTGGGCCAGTCTCGTGCTGTTGCTGGTCAATGCGGCCGTGCTGGGCGTTGGCTGGGCGATCAGTCCCGTTGCTGAAGCTGCGGAGCTGCTGGTCTGGATTGCTACGGTGCTCTCGGCTGCGGCGGCTGCTGCGCTGGCATGGCAGGCGTTTTCGCCGGTGACACTGCCTGAGCGGACCATGCTGTGGGGCCAGCTCCTGCTGGCTGTTGTGCTTGGGGCTGGATTGGGGCTGGCAGGCGGTGGCAGTGTCCCTGCTCCACCCGCTGCCGAGTCCGACCCCATGGCAGAGATTCCGCCGGAGCGCGTATTCAAGGGCTTGCTGGGCGGCAAGCCGGTGCACCTCGCGGTGCATGACTGCAAGGTTTACCGCGCGATACCCAAGGCCCCAACGGAGTCCGGGGAGTCCAGGGAACCCAAGGAATCCGGAGAGAACGGCTGGCAGATGGTGCTCGAACCCGATCTCTATCCATTCTTCACGTATTGCGAGCGGCAGTCGCTGCAGGCTGACAACGGCGTCATCACCGTCACCCTCGGGCGCATCGCCTTCGGGGCAGGGGGTTGCTGCGCCACGGGCGGCACTTACCGTTCCAGGGACGGTGAGCTGTGGAAGAAGCTGTGAAGCGCCGCTGTTCGGCATTTGAATTGCAGTGGCCGATTTGCTATAAAAACAATAGCTGGTTGCGCTCGTCCTGATTGGGTTGTGTGAGGCCGTGCGGAATGCCGGCCGAAGGGCTTTCTCAGGGCTGGCGCCCCAAGCGGGATTGACGGGATTTGTGCGCCTCGTAGCGCTTCATCAGCGGCGTGACCGAAATGCCGTGGGCGATGACCGATGCCACCACCACGGCGAGCGTGATGGACAGCAGCCGCTGTGCAAGCGCGGGCTGGAGGTGGTGGTTGATGGCATAAAGCAGGTAATACAGCGAGCCGATGCCGCGAATGCCGAACCAGGCCATCAGGCGGCGCTGCGATCCCTTCACCGGGGTCCCCAGCAGCCCGATAAAAACCGCCGCCGGCCGGATCACCAGGAACAGCGCGGGAATAAACCACAGCACCTCCGTGCGAAATCGGGTGGTGGCGACCAGCACACCCACGGCCAGCACGATGGCGACTTCCACGAAGCTTTCCAGCTGGCTGTTAAAGCGTTCAACGGCACGCATCATGTGGGCGGGCGCCTCTGCGCCCGAGGCTTCCTGGTCGTCGGGGCTCAGCGTTTCGCCGGGCGCGGCCGGCGCCAGGGGCAGGGGCCTGGGCCCGGTATGGGGCTCGTCGATGCGCCGCAGTGCCAGGCCCGCCGCAAATACCGCCAGGAAGCCGTAGGTGTGAAAGAGCAGCGCCAGGCCGTACGTCAACCCGATGAGCCCGAGCGCGATGAATTCATCCGAGCCGAGCGCTTCGCGGTGGCGCATGCGCAGGTAGAGGATGGCACGGCCTACCAGCGTGCCAAGCAGCCAGCCCAGGGCCAGGCCCCCGGCCACGGCCCACAGCACATCGACGGCCCACCAGCGCCAGCCGCCTTCGCCGAGTTCATGCAGTCCCAGCAGGCCCAGCCCGAGCATCACAAACGGAAATGCCGTACCGTCGTTGAGCCCGCCCTCGCCGGTGAGGCCGAAACGCAGGCGGTCGCGGTCGCCAGGGTTGGCCACCTGGACATCCGAGGCCAGCACCGGGTCGGTCGGCGCGAGAATGGCGCCCAGCAGTACCGCGGCCCCGACGGGCAGATCCAGCAGGTAAACGCCCAGGGCGGTGATGGCGCCCACAGTGACCACCATCGACACGGTGGCGAGTTGCACCGGGATGCGCCAGCGGCCATCCCGCAAGCGGAACTCGAGCTTCATGCCGGCGGTGAACAGCGAGATCAGCACCGCCACCTCCGTGAGGCGCTCCAGCAGCACTGCATTCTTGAGGGCGTCGAGTTTGAGCAGCCCCAGCCCCACCGGGCTGACGGCCACACCAACGCCGAGGTAGAGCATGGCGGCACTCAGCGGCAGCCGCGCAATGAAGGATCCGCCCAGGGTCATGGCTATCAGCAACGCACCGGCAACGATGCAGGCCAGCGTGAAAGTGGTGGGCTCGTTCATGGCCCGAGCTTACGGCCGGTGCGCGCCCGTGTGTATCAGCCGGCACGCCGTCTTGTGCAGGCTGTGGGTGGCGCCGCTGCGGCTACCAGTCCACCAGGCTGAGGCCGATGCTCAGGACGTTGCGCTTGCGGTTGTAGTCCACCAGGCTGTCACCGTAGCCGCTGAAAAGCTGCACGTGGTAGCGCAGGCCGGTGTAGTTGGGCGACGAGGCCGGTGCCATCATCCAGTCAAACCTGGCTGAACCGCGGGCTTCCTTGCGCAGCGAATGGCGCAGCGTGACGCCTACCGTGTTGGCCTTGTTGATCTGCCAGCTGCCCGTGACTTCCGCGCGGCCCACATAGTTTTCAATGCCGGGGTTGTCATCATTGCCCGAGGACTCTCTCAGGCGGTCCCAGATGCGGCCCTGCAGGATCAGGCCCGAATCCTGGCCCAGCGTTTTCTCGGCGGCGCCCATCAGGTAAACGCGATTCCAGCTGCGTGACAGAGGCAGTGACTGGCCGTTGGACTGGTGCACCAGGCCCAGGCCCGAGAGCCGGTAATTCCAGCCGCCGGCCAGCGGAATCTGGTGCGGGTAGATGTAGATCACCTCGGGCTCGTGGTCGGTGGTCCGAAACGGCCGCGAGATGCTGCCGTTGAAGAGCTGCCAGTAGCTTTGCTGCGTGTAGCCGAACCAGATCGAGTCATGGTCGTCATCGTCGTTGTCGCCGTTTTTCAGCAAACCTTTGGCCACCTTGGTACGCACCGACAGCTGGATCTTGTTTTCAGTGCGCATGTAAGGCACAGAGGTCAGCGCGGTATGGCCGGCGGAGGGTGACGACGGTTGCGTGTTCACGCTGTCGGCGGTGGAGACAGCCAGCGTGATCGGCCGGTAGCCGCGCAGCGAGAACGTATCGCAGTCGGTGCCGCGCTGCAGTTCCCAGAAGCGGGAGAGCTCGGAATACTTCGTATTCTTGCAGCCGATCGGTTTGCCGTCGGGCGCTTCAGTGTTCATCGAAGGCAACAGCAATACCGGAGTGGCAGGCTGGCCCGTCTGGGTATTGGCCGGCGCCGTGGTCAGGCTGGGTGCGGGCGTGTTGGGAGGCGTTTGCGCATCAGCCCATTGCTGAAAGCAGCTGAGCTGCGCCGCGGGGTCGCCCTTCATGGCCTGGCAGGTTTGCCAGCCGGTGCTGGAAGGGCGGCTTGCGGGTGCCACTTGTGCGTGTGCCGTCGAGGTGGTGGCCAGAGCCCACAAACACAGCAGACCCAGGAAGCCAGGGAGCACTATTTGGCGCGGAACGGCAGCGGGAGTGAACGGTTTCAGTGGCATGGTTCGTCTTGAAAATGCCGCCGTTCAAGGCAGCCGTGTCAGCGTAAAAGGCACGTCCGGTGCATTGTCGGGGGCGCTGCTGCTGGTGTCTTTCCATGTGCCTTTGAAGGACTTGCCGCAGGAGCCCTCGACCATCTCGCCGTTCCAGGTGCCGGTAATGCTGACATTGTCGGACGACTCGTCGAGCAGCAGCATGCCGCCCTCCAGGTCGCCGGCCAGTGCTGCCTTGGCAGCGTGCCCGGCAATCGGTTTGGATCCCGCGGCGGCACCCAGGTCGCGGCTCACAATGCCGGCCAGGCTCTCGGCAAATTCGGCGTGGCGTTCCAGCAGCATGGTGGCGCGGGCCGGCAGGCCGGCGGGGGGATTGTCAAAGCGTACGGCCCACAGGCCATGGAGCTGTGCAGCTTTCATCTCGGTGGCGTGCGGGCACGTGGCCCCGGCTGTGGGCTGCGCCATGGCACTGGGGGCGGTCGCGCAGGCAGCTATCAAAAAAAGAGCGGATCGAAAAAATGGCAAGGTCATGAACGAGTAATCGCCGGGTTGCGGTGCTGTCGCTGAGCAGCAAAAAACCGGATAGCGGGGGGCGGCTGCAGCGAAGGGGATAAAAAAATTCAGCTCAGGGATTGCGGTGTTTCGCAACGCATGCCGTGGAGCTTGCGCACTATCTCACGAATACATCCTTGATCAGCGCAAGCACAGGCAAAAACCCGCCGCCTGAAACGGTTTGTAACCCTGACACTCAACTCCTTCCCATTTTTTACCGGGTTCGTGTGACCAGGGCAAGCTGCTCGAACTGGGCAAATGGCTCGGCGTGTGATTCGCGGCTAATTCGACGCTAGCGGACTTCTGATGCGGCGGCGGCCGCCGCAATTCCGTCCGCTGACTTCTTTGCAAATTCCGCGCGCAAGGCCTTGAGCTTTTCGCGCGGATCTTCTTTCACGGTGGCCTTGTCCAGCGCCATCTCGGCGATAAAGCGGCTGGGTGCACCCGGAATCATGTCGCGGCCCTTCTTGCGCTTGCGCAACCAGTTCACCGCCAGCGTGCGTTGTGCACGGGTGATGCCCACGTACATCAGGCGGCGCTCTTCCTGCAGGCGCAGCGCAATGCTGTCCGTATTGCTGCCGTCGTCGTCTTCCATCTTGAAAGGCAGCAGGCCTTCGTTCACGCCAGCCAGCACCACGTGCGGCCACTCCAGGCCTTTGGCGGCGTGCAGGGTGGAAAGCGTCACCACATTCTGGTCACCCTCGCGTTCGCTGATGGTGGAGAGCAGCGCAATCGTCTGCACGACTTCGAGCATGGTTTTGGTTTCGGCTGCTACCACGGCACCCGAGGCGTCGTCGATCTGCCCGCCGCAGCGCTGGGCCACCCAGTCGCAGAAATCCATCACGTTGGTCCAGCGCGCAGCCGCGAGTTTTTCGCTGTCTTCGCCGTCGTAAAGGTGCTTTTCGTAATCGATTTCCTTGAGCCAGTCGTTCAGGAAAACGCGTGCGTCTTCCGCGCCAACGGTGCGTTTTGCGCGGTACTCGAGGTCGTTGAGGTAGCGGCCGAACTCATGCAGCGAGCCGACCGCCTTGGCCGGCAGCACCGAGCCCAGCGAGTTGCTGAACAGCGCTTCGAACAGGCTTTGCTTCGACTGGCTTGCGAAAGTGCCCAGCGCGCCCAGCGTGGTATGGCCTATGCCGCGCTTGGGGGTGGTTACCGCGCGCATGAATGCCGGGTCGTCGTTGTTGTTGACCAGAAGCCGCATCCAGCAGCACAGGTCCTTGATTTCGGCGCGGTCGAAAAAGCTTTGCCCGCCCGAGACCTTGTACGGGATGTTGGCCTTGCGAAACGCTTTTTCAAACGGCTTGGCCAGATGGTTGGCGCGGTACAGCACGCAAAAATCTTTCCACTCCTTGAACTGCCCGCCCTCGGCCTGCAGGCTGCCTTCGGCGCGCAGGCTCTGGATGCGCGCCACCACGCGCTCGGCCTCGTGCTCTTCGCTGTCGCAGTCGATCACGCGCACCGGCTCGCCTTCACCGAGCTCGCTGAACAGTGTCTTGGGGAAAAGCTTGGGGTTGGGGCCAATCACGTTGTTGGCCGCACGCAGGATGGCGCTGGTGGAACGGTAGTTCTGCTCGAGCTTCACCACCTTGAGGTTGGGGTAGTCCTGCGGCAGCTTCTTCAGGTTGTCCAGCGTGGCGCCGCGCCAGCCGTAGATCGACTGGTCGTCGTCGCCCACGGCGGTGAAGCGGCCGCGCGCACCCACCAGCAGCTTGAGCATTTCGTACTGCGTGGCGTTGGTGTCCTGGTATTCGTCGACCAGCACATGGCCCAGGGAGTCCTGCCATTTGCTGCGTACGTTCTCGTGTTCGCGCAGCAGCTTGAGCGGCAGGCCGACCAGGTCGTCGAAATCGACGCTCTGGTAGGCGGTGAGGCGTTCTTCGTAATGCGCCATCACGCGCGCGATGGCGCGTTCCTCGTCGCCGTTGGCCTGGGCCAGGGCCTCGGCCGCGTTAAGCCCCATGTTTTTCCAGAGGCTGATGGTCCATTGCCACTGCCGCGCCGTAGCGGCATCGGTGCTGCCGCCGGCGTCTTTGATGATGCTGGTCACATCATCGCTGTCGAGAATCGAAAACTGGGGTTTCAGGCCCAGCGCCGCACCGTCCTGGCGCAGCATGCGGACACCCAATGCGTGAAAGGTGCAGACCAAAACGCCCTTGGCGCTCTTGCCGATCAGCGCCTTGGCGCGCTCGCGCATTTCGGCGGCGGCCTTGTTGGTAAAAGTGATGGCCGCGATCTGTTCGGGCTTGAGCCCTGACTGGATCAGCCGGCTTATCTTGTGTGTGATCACCCGCGTCTTGCCGGAACCGGCGCCCGCCAGTACCAGGCAGGGACCATGCAGGTAGTTCACGGCTTCTTGTTGGGCGAGGTTCAGGCCGTGGGTCATGAAAAAGAATCGATTCCAGGGAAAAATGCGCGGGACCGGCTTGTCAGGTGCTGCCGGTGAACGGCAAATCATAGCGGCTGCCCTTTTTGGCCCTGTCGCGCGGCCTGGGACCGCGCAGCAGGTTTCATGCCGGTCGCTCAGGCCGGGTGAAAAAAACCGCAAGCGGACAGAACCGGCCTCAACCCCGGATTCAAGCAATAAAAGCCCACGGGGCAATACCCGTCAGCGCAACCAGCTATCAAATAAATAGCATTCGAATCCGGCGTGGCTTTATGCCTGCCGGCTCGCGGGGGCGAACCCGCCTTGCGTCAACGACAGGGCCTGGGCCGCCTGCTGCAGCAGCAGGCGCACGGTTTTCTGGTCGGGGCCGACATGGCGGTCTATGCGCCGCACATAGGGACACGTCAGCGCGGCCAGTGCGCTGTGGTCGGGCCCGAAGATGGGGCAGGAAATATCGGCCACGCCGAACGACTGCAGGCTGTCGCGCTCGAAATAGCCTTGCTTGCGGATGACGCCCAGCGCGGCAGCCAGCGCATCGGATTCGATCGGTACCTCGCCTTCGAGTGCCGTGTGCTGGGCCAGCATTTGCTGCGCCCGGCTGGCGTCCGCGAAAGCCAGCAACACCCGGCCCGAGGCGGTATCGACCAGCCCAACATGCACGCCCACACGGACCGTCATGCTCCAGGTGCCTGGGCCGTTGACCTGCGCGGTGATCAGCACGTTGCCGTGGTCGTAAACGCCCATGTGGCAAGCCTGCTCCGCCTTCTGTGCAAAGGCCTCCATGACAGGAATGGCCTGGGTCACCAGCCGGTTGAGCGGCGGATGCATATGGGCCAGCGTAAAGAGCTTCAGGCTCAGCGAATAGCGGTCGCCAGAGAGCGAGCGCATCACATATTGCCGCGCTACCAAACGCTCCAGCATGCGGTAGATCTCGCTTGCGTTGCGGTCCATTTCCTTGACGATCTCCGCGCGCGTCAGGCCCTGCGGCTGGCGGGCCAGCAACTCCAGGATGTCCAGCCCCTTGTCGAGCGCCGGTGCGCGGTAACGGTCTTCCGCAAGCGGCGGGGAAGCGGCGCCGCCATTCTCGTTCGGGTTTTGGTCGGCAATGGGGGGAGAGGAATATTTTGATGTCATGGCGGCAGGGTGGGTGAGCTCAAGGCATTGCAATTTTGATATGTAAAGCGGCGTTCTTGATATGGCGCAAGGCATTGACGAAGACTTTCGCCTTCGTTGTTTTAGATTTATTTACTTTTGCACTTAATGTTCATCAATAAATTAAATCCTGACCTAGGGAAAATCCGGAGCCGGGAAAGATGAGCAGATTTCTATGATTCACAGCGTTTCGATCCATAAGTGAATAGATTGTTCATCAATGAACTATTTGTAACAATAAGTTTCCTGCTTTTGGCGCCTTCGCCCCGCAACGTTCCGTCAGCAAAAAGGTTTTGTTATGCGCCCAGGACAATTTGACAAGAAAACGGTATCGGTCTCAGCGCTGGCGCCCGGCTCGCTGGCCAGGACCTTTGAACTGGCGTGGGGAACAGGACTCGGGATATGCCTTCCGCCGCCCGCGGGCCACCTGGCTAATGACGGGCGCGCGTTCTCAGCGGCCAGTCGCTGCGGGTCGACGGCGGCGTAACGATCCGAGTGAACACCGCAGTTGCCCGGAACCGCTCATGACACCTCTTGTGGCGATCACCAACCTGTGCAAATCCTTTCCGGGAGTGCGTGCGCTGCACAACGCCTGGCTCGAGATCACTGCGGGCGAGGTGCGTGCACTGATGGGCGAGAACAGCGATGGCAAATCGATCCTGATGAAGATCCTGGCGACCCTGCGGCGCTTCCTGAGCTTGGGGTTCATCCTCAAGCCCGCCGCCATACAGGCACAGGAACCATCCTCCATGACTATCTCCAAGGGGCTGCAAGGTTTCAACACTGCGGCTTTTAGCAGCAACACCCGTCAAAAGCTGTTGGCCTTTGCCAGCTTGCTGGGCTTGCTGATTTTCTTCAACGTGGCCTCGCCCGGTTTTATGCAGCTGCCAAGCGCTCAGGCGCTTCTTTACCAGGCACGCAGCAATCCCCAGGCGGGCAATCCTTCATGAGCACGATCCAGTCCATGCGTGTCCTCGACGTGCGCTTTCCGACGTCGCGGCATCTTGACGGCTCGGATGCGATGAATCCGGACCCGGATTATTCGGCTGCCTATGTGGTGCTGGAAACCGGCCAGCCCGGGCTCGAAGGCCATGGCCTGACTTTCACCATCGGCCGCGGCAATGAAGTTTGCTGCGCCGCCATCGAAGCCATGCGCCATCTGGTGGTCGGCCTGGACATGGACTGGGTGACCGGGGACATGGGCCGCTTCTGGCGCTACATCACCTCGGACAGCCAGCTGCGGTGGATCGGCCCGGACAAGGGCGCCATCCACCTGGCGACCGCTGCCGTGGTCAATGCCGTGTGGGACCTGTGGGCCAAGCAGGAGGGCTTGCCGGTGTGGAAGCTGGTGGCCAATATGAGTCCGGAAGAGATCGTCAGGCTGATCGACTTTCGCTACATCACCGACTGCATTACGCCGGCTGAAGCACTGGCGCTGCTGACGCGCCAGGCCGCCGGCAAGGACGCGCGACTAAAGACGCTCGAGCAGGAAGGCTACGCCTGCTACACCACTTCCGCTGGCTGGCTGGGCTATGACGATGAAAAGCTCAGGCGCCTGGCCCAGGAGGCGGTGGATGCCGGTTTTTCGCACATCAAGCTCAAGGTGGGCCGCGACCTGCAGGACGACATCCGGCGGGTGCGTGTCGCACGCGAAGTGCTCGGCCCCGACCGCACCCTGATGATTGACGCCAACCAGGTGTGGGATGTCAACGAGGCGATTGGGTGGCTGGGCCACCTGGGCTTTGCAAAGCCCTGGTTTATCGAAGAGCCAACCAGCCCCGATGACATCGAGGGCCACCGCCGCATCCGAGAGGCGGTGAAGGGCGACATGCAGGTCGCCACCGGCGAGATGTGCCAGAACCGCGTCATGTTCAAGCAGCTGATCATGCAGGGCGCCATTGACGTGGTGCAGATCGACGCCTGCCGCCTGGGCGGAGTCAACGAGGTGCTGGCCGTGATGCTGATGGCAGCCAAATACGGGCTCAAGGTGTGCCCGCATGCCGGCGGCGTTGGCCTGTGCGAATACGTGCAGCACCTGTCGATGATCGACTACCTCTGCATTGCCGGTACCAAGGAAGGCCGGGTTATCGAATACGTGGACCACCTGCACGAGCATTTTGTGGATCCCTGCGTGATTCGCCGTGCCGCTTACATGCCGCCGCAGCGCCCGGGTTACTCCATTGAGATGAAGCGCGAGTCGCTGGCGCAATACGCCTTCAAAGGCGGACGTTCCCTTTTAGCTGCCTGAGCCACCACCCACATCCCCTACCCGCACATATCCCAGACCGGAACCCTCCATGGATTTGCACCTTCAAAACAAGATTGTCATTGTCACCGGCGGGGGCGCCGGAATCGGCGGGGCCATCAGCCTGCAGCTGGCGCGCGAAGGCGCGGTGCCGGTGATCTTCGGCCGCAGCCCGTTGTTGCCGGAGTTTTCCGCAGCCTTGCAGGAGACCGGCGCCCGCCACGGATTTTTCCAGCTCCAGCTTGAAAACGAAGCAGCCTGCCGGGCCGCGGTGCAGGGCGTGGTGGCCGAATTCGGCGGCATAGATGGGCTGGTCAACAACGCCGGCGTCAACGACAGCGTCGGCCTGGAGGCCGGCCCCGAGGCCTTCGAGCGCTCGCTGCAGTCCAACCTGATGCATTACTACCTGATGGCGCACCTGTGCCTGGACCAGATCAAGGCCAGGCGCGGCGCGATCGTCAATATTTCCTCCAAGACAGCGCTCACCGGCCAGGGCAACACCAGCGGCTATGTCGCGGCCAAGGCGGCGCAGCTGGGGCTGACGCGCGAGTGGGCCGCGGCGCTGGCGCCACATGGCGTGCGGGTCAATGCGGTGTTGCCGGCCGAAGTCATGACACCGCTCTATGAAACGTGGCTCAAGACCTTTGCCGACCCGGCGGCGGCCCTTGCCGACATCACGGCCCGGATTCCCCTCGGCCAGCGCATGACAACCGATCGCGAAATTGCCGACACGGTGGTGTTCCTGCTGTCTGATCGCGCCTCACACACCACGGGCCAATGGATTCATCCCGATGGAGGGTATGTGCATCTGGACCGCGCCTTACCTGTGGGCTGACTGCCATGAACCGACCCCAATTCGGCGAAAACGCCATGCACCGCTGCCAGCTGGCGCGCCTGAAAAGCGCGATGAAAGCCTGCAGCCACGATTTCCCCGCCCGAACCGGGTTCGCTCTGGGCAGCCATGCCGGCGAATGGGCATATCCGGACTTTTTAACTGACTCAACCCAACCATAGCAAAGAGAGACAAATCATGAAAGCTGCTTTCCGTAGTGTGTACCTAGGTGTGGCCTGCGCGGCCGTGCTGGCTCCGCAGGTGGCCTCGGCCCAGTCCAGTGTGACCTTGTACGGACGTGCCGTATCCGGCCTGGCTTATATCGACAAGGTGTATGACCCGGTGGCCAATGCCAGCTTTTCCAAAGCCATGGTGGCCAGCAACCAGTGGGGCACCAGCATGTGGGGCATGAAGGGGACTGAAGACCTGGGCGGCGGCTTGACGGCCAACTTCCTTCTCGAAAGCGGTTTTGAGCTGAAGAACGGGGCGACCGGTAGTGGACTGTTCAACCGCCGCGCCTATGTTGGTTTGTCCAACGCCAGCTGGGGAAGTTTCCGCCTCGGCAAGAATCTGTTCATCAGCAATGATGTGTGGGACCTGGACCCGACCGGCCAGCAGTGGGTGGGCAGCGCCACCTTGGTCAGGGGCCGCAGCTGGCCCGGTGCCAATAACGTAATCGAGTATTCAACACCTAACATGGGCGGCTTCAGTGCCACCGGGCAAATCTCGCTTGGCGAAACGGCCGGCAACAGCAAGGCCAACCGCGGCGAAGGCGTGTCGCTGACCTACGCGAACCAGGACCTGATGCTGCGCGCCATCTATTCCGAGCGCCGTAATGCCACCGGCACATTCACGGATGTCTTCAGCACCTCCAAGGAAACCATCATAGGCGGCACCTACAAGTTCGGCCCGGCCAAGCTGTATGCAGCCTACGATTACATCACCGCACCCGACGCGGCCCTCGCCGCCGCGACCAAGCTCAAGCATGCCTGGGTCGGCGTTCGCTACGATGTGACGCCGGCGCTCACGCTGATCGGCTCGGTCTTTCACGTGAAGGCCGACCGGGTGGCCGGTAAGGCCACCTTGGCCATGGTGGGTGCGGACTACAGCATGTCCAAGCGCACGCTGCTGTACGCGAGCCTGGGCGGCGTCAGCAACTCCAGTGGCGCCAACTTCGGGGTGGACGGGGGGATCTCGGGAAATCCGGCGGTCAACCAGGGGCAAAGAACCGTTTACGCGGGTATTGCGCACAGCTTCTAAAGGGCAGCGCTGCTGGGCGAGTTCCATGCGTTCGGCGGCAGGCCGGCAGGTTCAGATCAGGAGTGCCTGACGGGGACCAGCTGGCCAGCCACTTTTTGCTATTAAAAATATAGCTGCTTGCGCAGGCGCCGCCTGCGCTGCAGCTATTTTTTATGCTCAATCGGCATGCAAGCGGGAGCGTGCTGCGCACTCGCGCAAGGGCGTGGGCGACAATCAGCGCCGTGCTCGGCATTCTTTTCGTCACCTTTCCCTTTTTCGCGCTGGTGTTGTGCGGTTACCTTGCTGCGCGCCGGGGCCTGCTTCCGCAGCTGGCCATCCCCGGCCTCAACACCTTTGTGCTGTATTTCGCACTGCCTTGCATGCTCTACCGTTTTGGCGCAGGCACGCCGGTTGCGCAACTGCTCGATGCAAGCCTGGTGGCGGTCTACCTGGTGTGTGCGCTGCTGATGGTCGCCTTCACCGTGGTGCTCACACGCAAGGGCCGCATTGGCTGGAACGATGCGTCTTTCGGCGCGTTGGTGGCGGCCTTTCCCAACACCGGTTTCATGGGTGTGCCCCTGCTGGTGGCGTTGCTGGGCGCGCAAGCCGCCGGCCCGGCCATCGTCACTATCCTGGTCGACCTGGTGGTGACGAGCTCGCTGTGCATCGCGCTGTCGCGGCTGGACTCGGCAGATGTCCATGGCGCCGAGGTTGCGGCGCAAAAGGCACTGACGGGCGTAGCCCTCAATCCCATGCCCTGGGCCATCGTGCTGGGTGCGCTGTCGTCGGGCTTCGGGGTGGCGTTGCCCGGGCCGGTGATGCAGACCGTCGGGCTGCTGGCCGATGCCGCCTCGCCGGTGGCCTTGTTCACCATAGGCGCGGTGCTGGCCCGTTCGCAGATGAACAGCGTTGCGGCCACGCCGCTCAGGGATTACGTTCCGGTGGCGTTGATCAAGCTCGTGGTCCATCCGGTGCTCGTCGGTCTGGTGGGGCTAGGCACCATCGCGCTGGGTGTGCCGCTTGAGCGCTTTGCGCTCACCGTGATCGTGCTGGTAGCGGCCCTGCCCAGCGCCAGCAACGTGGCAATGCTGGCCGAGCGTTTCGGCGCCGACAACGGCCGCATCGCACGCATCATCCTGTTGTCCACCGTGCTGGCGTTCTTCAGCTTCTCTGCGGCGGTGGCCCTGCTGACCTGAGGCGGGACCAGGCTTGCCCCGGGTTTTCCGAGGCTGTTACAAAAAAACGGAAAAAGGTGGCTACCCGCTGTCGATTTACCTATCGGCCGTTCGTCGTAACGGTAGAGCGGGACGTTTTCTTGCCGGGACTGTCCCGGCCCCCCCGCTCCCAACGCAACTTCAAGGAGTCCGAAATGAAATTCATGGTCCTCATCAAAGCCGACAAACACAGCGAAGCCGGCGAAATGCCCACCGAACAATTGCTGGCCGACATGGGCAAGTTCAACRAATCGCTGGTCAAGGCCGGCGTCATGCTGGCGGGCGAGGGGCTGCACCCCAGCTCCMAAGGCGCGCGTGTCAAATTCTCTGGCGGCAAACGCACCGTGGTGGACGGGCCCTTCCCTGAAACCAAAGAGCTGGTCGCCGGTTTCTGGATGCTGCAGGTCTCGTCGAAAGAAGAAGCGATTGAGTGGGTCAAGCGCTGCCCCTTGCCGCCTGAGAGCGAGGCCGAGATTGAAATCCGCCAGGTATTTTCAGCCGAAGACTTCGGCGCCGAGTTCACGCCTGAACTGCGTGAAGCCGAGGAACGCTTGCGCCAGCAGGTCGAAGCGCAGACCGCCGCGAAGTCCTGAAAGCGGGCGCCTGGTTGCCGGGGCCGTGTTTGAGGTAAAAACCGGGTTCCAAGGAGATTCCACGCATGCAATACATGATCCTGCGCAAATCCGATGCGAGTACGGAAGCCGGCGAACTGCCCAGCCCCGCGTTGCTGGCCGCCATGGGCGCCTACAACGAAGAACTCGCCAAGGCCGGCATGCTGCTAGGCGGCGAGGGCCTGCAGGCAAGCTCAAAGGGCGCGCTCATCCGGTTTTCCGGTGGCAAGCCCACGGTCATCGATGGCCCTTTCACCGAAGCCAAAGAGCTGATCGCCGGTTTCACCATGATTGAGGCGGCTTCCAGGGATGAAGCACTGGAATGGCTCAAGCGCTGGCCTCAAGAGGATGGGGATGGCAATACCTCGCTGGAAATCCGCGAGGGTGGCTGCCCCGGCGGCCTGCGCGGCGTCGCCGGGGAAGGCGCGCCGCCGCTGCCCGAGGGGTTCCGCCGCTTCATGATTTTGCTCAAGGCCAATGACCGCGCCGAAGCCGGCATCGTGCCCGACGGCCAGTGGCTGGGGCGCATGGCCCAACACAACGACGATGCCGTCAAGGCCGGCGTGCTGCTCATGGGAGAAGGGCTCAAGCCCAGCGCCAGCGCCTCCCGCATGAAGTTCACCCGGGGCAAACCCAGCGTGATGGACGGACCGTTTGCCGAGGCCAAGGAGTTGCTGGCCGGTTTCTGGATCATCCAGGCGCGGTCGCTGCAGGCCGCAGTGGACTGGGCGCTGGCTTATCCCTTCCCGTTTCGCGATACGGAAGAGGTTGAGGTGGAAATCCGGCTGCTGTATGAGGCTGCCGATTTCACACAGGCCTGACGCCCGGGAACGGCGGTCAAAAATATTTTTGATTTTTTTGGCTGGGCATGTCGATTTCGCGTTTTTCGTTCGTCGTACCGGTGAGCAGGCGTTTTTTGGGGGCCAGACCGGCCCGATAAGCCCGGCGCTCGCCATTTATCAAAGTGAACGAACACTAAAAGGGATTTATATGTTCAAGACCATTGCCATCATTGCCGCCGTCGTCATCGTGCTTTTTGTCGTGACAGTGCTGGTGCTTGCCTCCAACAAGCCCGACACCTTCCGCGTGCAGCGCCAGATCACGATACAGGCGCTGCCTGAAAAAATCTTTCCGCTGATCAACGACTACAAACAGTGGGGCGCCTGGTCGCCCTGGGAGAAGAAAGACGCGGCCATGAAGCGCAGCTTCAGTGGCCCGGCCACCGGCAAGGGCTCGGTTTACGCCTGGGAAAGCAAGGAAGTCGGCTCCGGCGACATGCTGATCACCGAGTCCGTGCCGTCCTCCCTGATCAGGATTGACCTGAACTTCAGCAAGCCCTTCGAGGCCCACAACAAGGTGGTTTTCACCATCCAGCCGCAGGCCGGCGGCAGCGTCGTGAACTGGGAGATGGCGGGCCCCGCGCCGCTGATTTCCCGGGTCATGCATGTCTTCTTCAACATCGACAAGATGGTGGGCAAAGACTTTGAAGACGGCCTGGCCGCGATGAAGGCCGCTGCGGAAAAGTAAGCCTGGCTCACTCAACCCACATTCAAGGAGTATTCAAATGCGATTCATGATGCTGATGATCCCCAAAGGCTACGAAACTGCCGACGCAGGCACCATGCCCAGCGCCGACGCCGTGGCCGCGATGATGAAGTACAACGAAGAACTGCAAAAGGCCGGCGTGCTGATCGCGCTGGACGGCCTGCATCCACCCTCCATGGGCGCGCGCGTGACCTTCCCGGGTGGCAAGGCCCATGTCAAGGACGGTCCTTTTGCCGAAGCCCGCGAAGTGCTGGGCGGCTATTGGATGATCAACGTGGCCTCGCGCGAAGAAGCCATCCAGTGGGCAACGCGCTGCCCGGGCGGTGAGAACGAAATGATCGAAGTGCGCCAGGTGCAGGAGATGTCGGACTTTCCGCCTGACGTGCAAGAAGCCGCCGCCGGCTTCACCGAGATGCAGCAAGCGCCGAGCGGAAAAAACAAGGGCGCCTGAAGCCGCATGGCGTCGCATGAAACCCACCGCGCCATCGACGCCGTCTGGCGCATCGAATCGGCCAAGGTCATCGCCAAGGTTGCACGCATGGTGCAAGAGGTGGGCCTGGCCGAAGAGATCGCGCAGGACGCGCTGGTCACCGCGCTGGAGCGCTGGCCCAAGACAGGCGTGCCCGACAACCCCGGTGCCTGGCTTATGGCCGTGGCCAAGCACCGCGCCATCGACCACCTGCGGCGGCGCAAGCTGCTCGCGCTCAAACATGAAGAGCTGGGCCATGAACTTGAGCTGGAGCAGGAAATGGCTTTCGCCGACCTAGACGAACCCGGCTCCGGGGACGGCGGCGCCGACGACTACGGCGACGATTTGCTGCGCCTGATCTTCACCGCCTGCCACCCGGTGCTGTCGACCGAGGCGCGCATCGCGCTCACGCTGCGGTTGCTGGGCGGTCTGAGCACCGACGAAATCGCGCGTGCCTTCCTGGTGCCCGAGCCTACGGTGGCCCAGCGCATCGTCCGCGCCAAGCGGACTTTGGCCGAGGCGCGCGTGCCGTTTGAGGTGCCCGGCCCCGAAGAGCGTGGCGCCCGGCTGGCCTCGGTGCTGGAAGTCATTTATCTGATCTTCAACGAAGGCTATTCGGCCACCTCGGGCGGCGACTGGATGCGCCCAGCGCTGTGCGACGAAGCCCTTCGGTTGGGGCGCGTGCTGGCCGAACTGGCGACGCAGGAGCCCGAAGTCCATGGCCTGGTGGCATTGATGGAAATCCAGGCCTCGCGTGCCAAAGCGCGTACCGGGCCTTCGGGCGAACCCATCTTGCTGCTGGAGCAAAACCGCGCGCGCTGGGATCACATCCTGATACGCCGCGGCTTTGCGGCGCTGGCGCGAGCCGAGGCGCTGGGTGGCGCGCTGGGGCCGTATGCGCTGCAGGCTGCGATTGCCGCCTGCCATGCGCGCGCGCCCACCGGCGCCGACACCGACTGGCATCGCATCGCCGCGCTCTACGATGCGCTGGCGCAGCTGTCGCCTTCACCGGTGGTAGAGCTCAACCGCGCCGTCGCGCTGGCCATGGCTTTTGGTCCGGCGACGGGGCTGGAGGTGGCTGACGTACTGCTCGCCGAGCCCCTGATGAAAAACTACCACCTGCTGCCGAGCGTGCGAGGCGACTTTTTGTTCAAGCTCGGCAGGCTGGAAGAGGCGCATGCGGAATTTGAGCGTGCCGCATCGCTCACCCGCAACCTGCGTGAGCGCGAGCTGCTGCTGGCGCGCGCCGCAGCCTGCAAGCCGGACGCCACGCCGCGCCTCTCCTGACGCGTTTCACACTGCCGGTTTGCGACCAGCCAGCATGCAGGCGATAGCCGCCAGTTGCAGCAGCACCGTCGCAGTGAAGTAAAGACCAGTGCCCGCACCCAGGCGCGCCGCGCTTCCGTTAGCTGTTACCAGCAGCAGGGCAAACGTGGCCGGTGCCAGCGCCCACAGGCCTTGCGACATCGCGACGATCAGCGCCACCACACGTGCAACGTCTTCCTTGACGAACTCCACCTGCGCCACCAGCGGCGGCAGCGAAGTCGCGTTGCCGATGCCTACCCCAAACAGCACCACGCCCAGCAGGATCAGTGCGGTCTGGTGTTCCGCCGCGCAGGCCAGTAACAGTGAGCCGGCGATCTGCACCGCGTAGCTCATGCTGGCGATCAGGCGCCGGTCGGCACCGGTCGGCATGCATTTGGCGACGATGGTGCGGCCACCGATGGCGCAAGCGGTGGCCAGCGCCATCGCCAGGCCGGCGCCCTGGGTGCCGAGCGCTGACACCAGCAGCGAATACAAGTGGGTGATCAAGCCGGCCTGCGCGAAAAGGCTCAGCGCCATCGCCGCAGCCAGCGTGCGAAAGCTGCGGTCACGCCATAGCAAGCCGCCCGGCAAGGGCTTGGCATGCGCAGAGGTGACGCTGCGCGCTGGCGTGCCCGGTGCGTCGCCGTCAGGCTGCTGGCCCATGCGCCCTGGCGTTTGCGCGATCACATAAAAACAGAGGCACCCCACGACAGCCAGCATGGCCGCGCCCACCAAAAGGGTGGCGGCGGTAAAGCCCATCGCCGCGATCAAAGCACCCCACAGCGGCGAGAAAATCACACCGCCCAGGCTGGCGCCGTTGTAGGCCTTGGCCAGTGCCAGGGGCCGGCCGCGCATAAACCAGGGCGAGATGATGGCGTTGATCCCTGCCGCGCCCATCGTGACCCAGCCGCCGCCCGTCAGCATGGCAGCCACAAACAGTTGCCAGGTCTGTGCAGCAAGCGCCCAGCCCAGAAGTCCCAGCGCCACCGCGGCGGTGCCCGCAGCGATAGTGGCGGCCACACCGAGACGGGCATGGATGCGCGGCATGCAGGCCACCACGCCCGCGCCGAACAAAAAGTGAAAGGTCACGGCGGCAGACACCAAGGGCAGTGCCCATCCGGTGCGTGCAAGCACCGCGTGCAGAAAAATCGCCGGGCTGTAAAAGCCTATGCCCCAGCCGAAGATGGCCAGTACAAAAGCGGCGCGCACAACGGTGGCGCCGTAAAAGGCGCGGGGTGCCGGCGGCTGGAGGGCAGGGGTCATTGGCAATGCCATGGAGTTCTYCGTGTGAGAAGGCAGCAGCTGCTGCATGGCCTCCATGGTGCGGCGAAGAGGGGGCGCGATGCTTCGCCCCGAAGCGAAGCATGGGATTTTCGATGCTGCTAAGGTTGGTACTCAGAAGGTCTTAAACCATGATGAATACCAACCAAATCGCGCACATCGCCTCGTTGGTCGGCGAGCCGGCCCGCACCGCCATGCTGATGGAGCTGTTGGACGGCCGCTCACTCACAGCCCACGAACTGGCCGGCGTCGGCAACGTGTCGCCGCAAACCGCCAGCCGCCACCTGGCCCTGATGGTCGAAGGCGGCCTCCTGCGCGTAGAGCAACACGGCCGGCACCGTTACCACCGCCTGGCCTCGGTCGACGTGGCCCGGGTGCTGGAAGGCATCACGCAACTCGCCTCACAAAACGTGCCCGCGCCGCGCCGGGCCGTGGTGCCCGGCCCCAAAGACGCCGCCATGCGCATGGCACGCAGCTGCTACGACCACATCGCCGGCCGCCTCGGCGTGGCCATCGCCCATCACCTGCTGGCCGACGGCGCCATCACCTTTGACGGCGAGGCCGGCCACGTCACCGCCAAAGCCGGTGCCGTGTTGGCGCGTCTGGGCATTGAACTGTCAACGTCGCCAACCAGCATCAACACCAAGCGGCCTTACTGCCGGCCGTGCCTCGATTGGAGCGAGCGCCGTTTTCATGTGGCCGGGCAACTGGGCACGCTGATCTGCACACACAGCCTGGAAAGCGGCTGGCTGCTGCGCCGCCAGGGCATGCGCGCGCTGGAGATCACACCCAGAGGCGTGATGGCGCTACGTGGCTGGATGGGGCAGGAAAGCTGGCGGCAGGTGACAGAGGGTGACGCGTTTCCTGCGCGACAGGAAAAGCGGATTCTCGCCGCCTGAGCGCGGCGCCCGCAACCACGTTTTTGTGGTTGAAGCCGCGAGCTCATACGCGGCATTTTGCGGCATACATTACGTCAAGAGAGGCAGCCCCGAGATGAGCGACCGTAGTTCAGGCGTTGAAGTGTTGGTAGTTAAAGACGGGACACATGGACGACCAATTCCCACGGCTTGGCGGCCCGTGTTCCGCGATATCGTGAAAGCCTTTGCTGACCACGACTACTGCTTAAAAGAGGACGTGTTGGGAGTTGAGCCTGTTTCTGCAGACACGGTTGCGCATATCCGGGACTACATTCAGAACTACGGAGAAATGTTGGTGGAACTGCCAGAGGAGACGTGGGATTCCTCTGTTTGCATCTGGTCGGGAAATCACTGGGATGCGCTGGTAGACCTATGGACGCAAGCAGAAGGTCGAAGTGATTTGGTGCTGAGTGTGCGCGTTACAGAGAGCAACCCCGGCTTCTCGTTCAAAATTCATATGGTTTATGTGCCGTAGCGATGACGACGCCTACCCTTCTTTCATGCGGGCCTGCCTGCGGCAGTTCGCTTAAATAAAACCTTAGGCCGCACATGAGAACACCGTCACGCCAACCCGTCGATTGCAATGGAACAGTTGCCCGCATTGGTTCGCGCGTGCGCGTGTTGCACCTTTCGGGCGATTGGTACGAGAGGCTGCCTGCGGACGAACGGTGGCGCGTGGATTCAATGATCGGAGAAGAGTTCGTTGTAGAGGAAATAGATGACTACGGTCAACCTTGGGTTTGCAAGCGCTGGCCTGATGAAGGAGAAGGCACTTGCCAGTCACATTCCATAGCACTTGAGCCTGGAGAAATGCTGTGCCTTTGCTCCAAAGACGAATGAACTCCGAAGTCCATGAACGCCTGTCATTTAATCAAATCGCAATCGGATCCACATCAATCGCCCAGCGAATCAGGCTTTTGAATTCCGCTTGCTGGCGCGTCTCAAACAGCACCGGCTGCCAGGCCGCCAGAAAGCGTTGCAGCGCCGCACGCGAGGGGCTTTCGACCAGCATTTGCGCGCGCTCGATATTGGCCACGCGCTGTATTGTCATTGGCACTGCGGGGTAGGCAGTGACCTGGCCGTGTCCGGTGAGTTGCTGCGCTTCGGCTTGAGCTGCTGCCGTGTTCAGAAAGCCCTGGGCCACTTCCTGCGTGCGGGCCTCGGCGCGCACCAGCGCTGAAAAGCCGAAGGGCGACATGCCGGCTGCTTCGCGTTCTGCCAGTTGCTGCGCCGCGAAGCCGGCGTAATCGTGCCGCTTGAGCGCCTCGAACAAGGGGTGCTCGGGATGAAAGGTCTGCACCCACATTTCGCTGGCGCCGCTGTGGCGCGCGTCACGGCCGGCCCGGCCGCCGGCCTGCATGAGCAGGCTGAAGAGGCGCTCGGGCGCGCGGAAGTCGCTGGAGAACAGCGCGCCGTCGGGGTTGATGGCGGCCACCAGCGTGATGTGCCTGAAGTCGTGGCCCTTGGCGATCATCTGCGTGCCGACCAGCACGTCGACCTCGCCCGCATGCACGCTGGCCAGCTGTGATTCGAGCGCGCCCTTGAGCCGCGTGGTGTCGGCGTCTATGCGGGCGATGCGCGGCGGCTCGCCGTCTGGCCGCTTCACGCCGGCCAGCAGTTCGGCAAGGTGCTCTTCTAGCCGCTCGGTGCCGCGGCCCACGGGTGCGATGTCGATGTTGCCGCAGCTTGGACAGGCGCGGGGCACGCGCTCTGTGAAGCCGCAGTGGTGGCAGCGCAAGGTGCGGTCAATCTTGTGGAAGACGCGGTAGGCGCTGCAGTGCGGGCATTCGCTTTTCCAGCCGCAGTCATGGCAGGCCAGCACCGGCGCATAGCCGCGCCGGTTCAGGAAGATCAGCGACTGCTCGCCGCGCGCGACCCGTTGAGCAATCGCGTCCAGCAGCGGCGGCGCGATGATGCAGTGCTTGGGCTGGTGGTTCATGTCCACGCGGCGTACGGTGGGCAGGCTGCCCGGGTCACCGGGCTCGCGGGCTTTGGGCGGTGAAAAAGGTTCCGGCTGCGGTCCGGCGGAATAGGGCGCAGCTTCTTCGCCGGTTGATGGCACCGTGCCAATACGTTCGTGCATGACGAGCCGCTGGTAGCGGCCGGCGAGTGTGGCTTGCCAACTCTCCAATGAGGGCGTGGCCGAACCGAGCAGCACCCTGCAAGGGCCATGGCCATGCGTGGCGTCTTCGGTTTCGATCTTGGCACGGTACACCGCGAGATCACGGGCCGAGTAACGCGCGCCTTCCTGCTGCTTGTAGCTCGGGTCGTGTTCCTCATCGACCACAATCAGGCGTAAATTAGGCATGGAGGCGAACACCGCCATGCGCGTGCCCAGCACCAGGCGTGCATGGCCGGCGTGGGCGGCCAGCCAGCTTTTGAGGCGCTGCGCCGGTGTCAGGCCGCTGTGCAGGGCCACCACGCGCTCCTTGCCCAGGTGGGCAAAGCGCTCTTCAAAGCGCGACTGCAGCTGCGGCGTGAGATTGATTTCGGGCACCATCACCAACACTTGCGCGGCCGGATCGAGCTCGAGCACGCGGGCCGCGACGCGCAGGTAGACCTCGGTTTTGCCGCTGCCGGTGGCGCCGAACAGCAGCGCTGGCCGGGTATCGGCGTCAAATTCAGCCAGCGAGAGAGCTTGCTGCGCGCTGRGCGGCAGCAGCGCCGCGGTATCCTGAGGGCCGCTGGTATCCGCGACAGGGCGCTTGAGCCGCCGCGCCAACTGCACATTGCTGAGGTCGCGCAGTTGCGGCGGCAGCGCCGCCAGCGCCACCTCCCCCAGGGAACGCTGGTAATACCCCGCCGTGAACATCACCAGTTTGCGCCAGGTTGCCGAAAGGGGCGGCAATCCTTCCAGCGCGCCGGCGACATGGCGTGTTTGCATTTCCAGCAAGGCTCCGCTGTCTGCAATGGTTTCCCACACCACACCAAGGACTTCACGTTTTCCCAGCGGCACCCGCACCAAGGAGCCCGCAGCAAGTGGCAACTCGCTTTGGTAGGTCAGTGGCCCTGCGATAGAACTGTGTGCGGGCGCGGCAACGACGACTTGAAGCCAATAGCTCATTTGGAGTAACTAAATGTGTTTACTTCTTGAGAAGTACATCCAGATAATGCGCTAAGTCCTTGATTTACCATCGCTTTACAGATTTCCAGATTTTCTGTGGATAACTTTGTTGATAGCTCGCCATGGCGCGTCGCGAAGCCTTGTAAATCAAGGCTTTGCTTAAACTGCCCGGAAAAAAAGCAGTTTGAAGTCTCTATATAAATCAACAACTTACGAGCGCTATTGCTTTGATAGCGCAGCACGGTGCTGATGTTCGCCATTGCGGCACCGCAACACAAATTTTGTGCATAAGTCCGAACGTCCCGGCCCGATTTTGTGTTAGCCATGGTTGAAATCAGTCATCCGCTGGCTTTTAGGGGCGTAACCAGAAGGTTTAGGTACCGGGAGCACGCATGCTGCGAGAGTGAGCGTGCACTGCGCCTACGAGTACTTCCACACTTTCGGGCGGTGTGTGCTGGCTGATGCCGTGCCCGAGGTTGAAAATATGGGCCGGTCCGGGCTTGCCGGGATCGGTATGGGGTCTGCCAAAGCTGTCCAGCACGCTTTTTACTTCGGCTTCTATCTGGGCCGGGTTGGCAAACAGCACGTTGGGGTCCAGGTTGCCTTGCAAGGCTTTGGCATGGGGGCCGTTTTCACCGACCAGCGCACGGGCCTTGGCCAGGTTGACCGTCCAGTCCAGCCCCAGCACCTCGCAGTCCAGCTGTGCCATGGCTTCGAGCCACTGGCCGCCGCCCTTGGTGAAAACCAGGCGGGGGATCTTGACGCCTTCATGTTCGCGTTTGAGCTGGGCCAGCACACGGGCCGTGTAGGCCAGGCTGAAGGTCTGGAAAGCCGCGTCGGCCAGCACTCCGCCCCAGCTGTCGAAGATCATCACGGCCTGGGCGCCGGCCTCGATCTGCGCGTTCAGGTAAGCGGCCACCGCATCGGCGTTCACCGCCAGCATCTTGTGCATCAGGTCGGGACGCTGGTAGAGCATGGTCTTGACC